>CAZMKX010000097.1:1633-9287 GCA_964566375.1 uncultured Myxococcales bacterium | reverse complement strand
TTCAACGCGCTGATCATCATCGCCCTGATTCCGCTGGCGCTGCGGGGCGTGCGCTATCGACCTCTCGGCGCCGCGGCGCTGTTCCGCCGCTCGATGGCCATCTACGGCGTGGGCGGGATCATCGCGCCGTTCGTCGGGATCAAGGCGATCGACCTCGTTCTGCAGGCCGTGGGCCTGGTGTAGGGGAGTCATGACCTCCGTACTCTCGATCGGGATGCGAACCGCGCTGGTGACGCTGGTGCTGACCGGGCTTCTGTATCCCCTGGCGATCACGGGAGTGGCGCAGCTGCTCTTCCCGGCGCAGGCGAACGGCAGCCTGGTCGCGGACGAGCGCGGCGAGATCGTCGGCTCCGAGCTGATCGGGCAGGGCTTCGCGAACGCGGCGTACTTCCAGCCGCGCCCGTCGGCCGCAGGCGCGGGCTACGACGCGGCTGCGTCCTCCGGCTCCAATCTGGGCACCACGTCGGCGAAGCTCCGGGATCGCGTCGCGGCCGACCTCGCGCGCCTGCAGGCCGAGAACCCCGACGCACCCGGCCTCGTGCCCGTCGAGCTCGTCACCACGTCGGCCAGCGGCCTCGACCCGCACCTGTCTCCCGCAGCGGCGTTCTGGCAGGTGCCGCGCGTGGCGAAGGCGCGCGAGGTCTCGCAGATCCGGGTACACGCGTTGGTGGAGTCGCTCGTCTCGGAGCGCGACCTGGCCTTCCTGGGCGAGCCTCGCGTGAACGTGCTGATGCTGAACCTGGCGCTCGATCGGCTCTTCGGGCGACCCTAGGTCGACGTGGGCACCTCTCGGCGACGGCCGGAAGACTTTCTCGAGCTGGTCCAGCGCGGCCGGCGCGGGCGCCTCAAGCTGTACGTCGGCTTCGCCGCGGGCGTCGGAAAGACCTACCGCATGCTCGAGGAGTCGCACGCGCTGCGTCAACGCGGCGTGGACGTCGTGCTCGGCTTCGTAGAGACCCACGGTCGCGCCGAGACCGAAGCCCTGATCGCGGGGCTGGAGGCGATTCCGCGCCGCCGCATCGAGCACCGCGGAGTCGTCGTCGAGGAGCTCGACGTCGATGCGGTGCTCGCGCGCAAGCCCGAGGTGGTGATCGTCGACGAGCTGGCCCACACGAACGCACCGGGCAGCCGCCACCGCAAGCGCTACCAGGACGTGATCGAGCTGCTCGACGCGGGCATCAGCGTGATCGGCGCGCTCAACATCCAGCACCTCGAGAGTCTGAACGATCTGGTCGAGCGCGCGACCGGGATCGTCGTGCGCGAGACGGTGCCCGACGCGTTCCTGAAGCAAGCCGACCAGGTCGTGAATCTCGATCTCGCCGTCGAAGATCTTCTCGAACGGCTGAAGGCGGGAAAGATCTACGCCGCGGACAAGATCCCCTGGGCGCTCGAGAACTTCTTCAAGGGTCCGCACCTGTCGACGCTGCGCGAGCTCGCGCTGCGCGAGGTCGCCGAGACGCTCGAGCGCACGAGCGATGCGCAGGCGAAGACGGACGGGCAGGCGCGCGTGCCGGCGACGTGGGGACGCGTGATGGTGTGCATGTCGTCCTATCCGCCGCACGGGGCGACGCTGCTGCGCAAGGGCTCGCGCATGGCGGGCCGGCTCAACACCGATTGGTTCGTCGTCTACGTGGAGACGCCGGGCGAATCTCCGGATCGCATCGACTCCGAAGCGCAGCGGCACCTGCTCGCGAACATCGAGCGCGCCCGCGAGCTCGGCGCTGAGTTCGTCCGCTTGAAGGCCACGGACCCCGTCGAGGCAATCATCGACTTCGCCCGCTCCCACGGTGTCGGCGACATCGTGATCGGCCGGTCGCACCAGCCCTGGTGGCGCCACCTGCTCGGCCGTTCGGTTCCCCAGCGTCTGGCGCGAGAGGCGACCGGCTTCGATCTGCACATCGTGTCGCTCGAGGACCGGGAGACACGGAATTGAGTCTGCGGACGAAGCTCCTGCTCGCACAAGCGCCGCTCCTGCTCGCGCTGCTGGTGATCGCGCTCGTCGGCAGCCTGACCGCGACGGAGCTCGGTCGCGGCTCTCAGGCGATCCTGCGCGAGAACTACCGCAGCGTCCTCGCGATGCAGCGCGTGATCGCGGCGCTCGGTCAGCTCGACCGCGCGGCGCTCTCGCAGGTCGCCGGCGAGCCGGCGATCGCCCCCGACCGCGCGGCCGCGCTGCACGAGCGCGTCGCGCAGGAGCTCGGTGTCGAGGAGGGCAATCTCACCGAGCCCGGCGAGGCCGAGGCAGCCCGCGCACTGCACGACGGTTGGGACCGCTACCGCGAGCACTTCGCGGAGCTCCGACGTCTTCGCGATCCGGCTGCGGTCCAGGCGGTCTACCTCGCGGAGCTGCGGCCCGCATTCGAGCGCCTGCTCGACCAGGCCGACCGCATCCTCGTACTCAACCAGGATGCGATGGTGCGCAAGAGCGACGTCGCCCAGCGATCCGCGCAGCGGCTCAACGCGCTGCTCGTCGCGGTCGCGCTGGCCGGCTGTCTGCTGGGCGTCTGGGGCTCGGGTGCGCTCACGTCGCGGCTTCTGCGCCCGCTCGGCATTCTGTCGCACGCCGCGCGCAGAATCGGCGAGGGCGACGTGGAGGCACGCGCGCGCGTCGAGGGCGCAGACGAGCTCGCGAAGCTCGCCGGCGAGTTCAACACCATGGCCGAGCGGCTGAAGCGCTACCGCGAGAGCACGCTCGGCGAGCTGCTCGCCGCGCACCGATCGTCGCAGGCCGTGATCGACAGCCTGCCCGATCCGGTTCTGGTGGTCGCCGTCGAGGGACACCTGCTGCACGCCAACGACAGCGCGGCGCGCCTTCTGCGCATCCGCCTGGACGCGGGACTGGCGACCGTGGACGCCGCGGTCCGCGCCGTGCTCGACCGCGTTCGCGAGCACGTCCTGGCCGGCCGGGGGCCCTACCTGCCGAAGGGGTTCGAGGAGGCCGCGCGAATCGCGACGATCGACGGCGAGCGGCGTCTCCTGCCGCGCGGTACGCCGGTGTACTCCGAGCAGGGCGACATCGTCGGCACGACGGTCGTGCTGCAGGACGTGACGCGCCTGCTCTCGTTCGAGGAGCTGAAGAACAATCTCGTCGCGACGGTGGCGCACGAGTTCCGCACGCCGCTGACCTCCCTGCACATGTCGATCCACCTGTTGAGCGAGCAGCTCGTCGGTCCGCTCACCGAAAAGCAGGCCGACCTCGTCTTCGCGGCGCGGGAGGACTGCGAGCGCCTGCAGAGAATCGTCGAGGAGCTCCTGGACCTGTCGAGGATCCAGTCGGGACGCATGGAGCTCCGCAAGGCGCCGGTCGAGATCGAGTCACTCGCGCGAGCGTCGCTCGAGCCGCAGCGCGTCAGCGCCCAGCAGCGCGACGTCACGCTGCGCTGTGAGATCGTGCCAGGGGCGGGCCTCGTGCTCGTCGATCCCGATCGCATACAGCTCGTCTTCTCGAACCTGCTCGCGAACGCGATCCGCCACAGCCCCTCGGGCGCGACCGTGACCGTGCGCGCCGAGGTCCGCGACGACCACGCGCGATTCGAAGTGATCGACCAGGGGCCGGGCGTTCCGCCCGCGCTGCGCGAGGCGATCTTCGAGAAGTACTTCCGCACGCCGGGCGCGCCGTCCGGCGGCGCGGGGCTGGGCCTCTTCATCGCGCGTGAAGTCGTGCAGGCGCACGGCGGCGAGATCGGCGTGGCGAGCGAGCCCGGCCGGGGCGCCTGCTTCTGGTTCACGCTCCCGCTCGCGCGCTGAGCGGCTCAGCGCTGCTCGAGCTTCTTGCGCTTTCTCCAGAGCGTCGACGGATCGACGCCGAGGATCTGCGCTGCCTCCTCCTGCGTGCGCGCGCGAGCGACCACCTGGTCGATGTGCTCGCGCTCGATCTCGTCGAGGGTGTAGTCGCCTCCTACGCGCGGTCGCGGCTTCGCGAGCGGAGCCATGCGATCGGGCAGCGCGGCGGGTTCGACGACGTTCGGGGGCCAGAGGATTGCGACGCGCTCGAGCGCGTTTCTCAGCTCGCGCACGTTGCCCGGCCATGCGTAGCCCTGCAGGATCTCTTCGGTCGCCCGCGAGAGAGTGAGCGGGGCGCGCTTCGCGGCGCGCGCGAAGAAGGCCAGGAAGCCGCGCGCCAGCGGGAGGACGTCCTCGCGGCGCTCTCGAAGCGGCGGCACCAGGATCTCGACCACGTTGAGCCGGAACAGGAGATCCTCGCGAAATCGACCCGAGGCGACGTCGGCGTCGAGATCGCGATTCGTCGCGGCGACGACCCGCACGTCGGCGCTGCGCGTGCGCGTCTCGCCCACGCGCTCGAACTGCTTCTCCTGCAGGAAGCGCAGCAGCTTCGCCTGCAGCGCGGGCGAGAGCTCGCCGATCTCGTCGAGGAAGAGCGTTCCCCCCTCCGCCGCCTCGACGCGTCCGGGCTGGTCGCGCACCGCGCCGGTGACGGCGCCACGCGCGTGACCGAAGAGCTCGCTCGCGAGGAGGTCCTCGGTGAGCGTGGGGCAGTTCACGACGACGAAGGGCGCGCCGGCGCGCCGGCTCTGACGGTGGAGCGCACGGGCGAGCACGGTCTTGCCGGTGCCGCTCTCGCCGCGGAACAGGACCGCCACGTCGGACAGCGCCACGCGCGCGATCGTGTCGAGGACCGCCCGCATCGCCGGCGACGCACTCGCGAGCTCGGTTTCGGGTGAAGTCTCGGCCAGGCGCGCCTCGAGATCGGCGATGCGTCGGACGAGACCGCGATGCTCCGCGATCTGCTCCACGACGTGCCGGATCTGCCCGGGAGTGAAGGGCTTGGGCAGGTAGTCGCGCGCGCCGCGGCGCATCGCCTCGACGGCGGTCTCGACCGTCGCGTAGGCCGTGATCACCACGACCGCGAGCTCGGGCTGCGCGGCGATCATGCGGGGCAGAAGGTCCAGGCCGCTCGCGTCGGCGAGCCGGAGATCGAGGAACGCGATCTCGAAGCGCTCGCGCTCGAGAGCCGCGAGCGCTTCGTCGCCGCCGGCGACGGCGGTAACCGCGCAGCCGTCGCTCTCGAGGCAGAGCGCCAGGGTGGCGCGGATGTTCTTCTCGTCGTCGACGACGCGCACGCGCGGACCCGAGGCGTGGCGTTCGGGCTTGGCTGCCATGGCAGCTCTCGACGCTCCCGGCGGGGCGCGGAAAAACTGGCTCCCCGAGACGGACTTGAACCGCCGACCTAGTGGTTAACAGCCACCCGCTCTACCAACTGAGCTATCGGGGAATGGGGCGCTCAGTCTACGCATGCGGAGACCGGATTCAAGTGGGCTCCGAGCGGAGCGCAGCTCAACCCCGCCTCAGGGGACGATGAGTCGACACGGCGGCGCCTCGCTGCTTCCCGCAGCTCCAACCCCCTGAAAAACCACCAGAACCTCCGTGCCCGCGTCCAGCTCCGGCAGGGCGAGCTCGTTCCCACGGCTGGCGCTGGCGAGCTCGCGATCGGGCAGGACGCCCCGGCTCTCCGTCACCCTCAGACCCGTCCAGCCGCCCGCGCGGGCCGGATCCCAGGTCAGGACCAGGCCGTCGCCGCGCCGCGCGAGTGCGAGGCCGGCGTCCTGGCCTTTCACGTCCAGCCCGTCGGAGTGCAGGCTCTCCAGCGCGTCGGCGTCCGTCGCCCGCAGCCGGTAGCGCGCGCGTTCACCGCAGCCGATTCCTAGATCCGCGAAGCTCGTGGTCCCGGCCGCAACCTCGGCGATCTCGATCTCCTCGCCGAAGGCGTCGCCGGAAGCGAGCGCTCGCCAGACCTCGTAGCCGGCCAGATCGGGCTCGACGTTCGGCGCCCAGCGAAGGTCGACCCGCCCCAGGCTCGACGCGTCCGCCTCGAGCCCGACCGGCGGCAGAGGCTCGGCCTTGGTCACCGCGCGGATCGGCTGCTCGGTCGGCTCGCTCTCGCCGCCGAAGCGGTTCACGGCGGCGATCTTGTAGTACATCACGCGCAGATCGCCGGGAACCGAGTCCTCGTACACCGTATTGAGTCGGCCTTCCACGAAAGCGACGCGCTCCCACGGGCCCGCCATCGTCGGGCAGCGGTAGACGGCGTATCCCGACACGACGCGCTCGTCGCTCGGCTTCCAGCTCAGCACCGCGCTGCGCGGCAGGTTCGAGTACACCTGCAAGCCGTCGGGAACGTCCGGACGCGCTTCGGTCGTGGCGGTCAGCGCCGCGTGACTGCGCGAGACGCGGCCCTTCTTGTCGTACGGGTGAACGCGGTAGGAGTACGTCTGGCCGTCGCCGAGCGCGCCCGCGCTCGCCCCGGAGTCGGTGAAGACGGCGCCGAAGCGCGAGCGCGTGAGGCCGACCCGCTCGTACGTTCCGTCTCCCGCGGCGGGCGCGCGCAGGATCACGTAGCCCGCGACGTCGCCGACCAGGACGGGGTCCCAGGCGAGCGCGATCTGGCGATCCTCGTTCGACGTCACACGCAGGCCTTCCGGCGGCAGAAGCGGCGACCCCTTGTCGAAGACGAGCGGCTGATTCGAGGCGAAGAGCCGCTCTGCGATGCGTTCGCCGGATACGGCGCAGCCGAGCGCGAAGACCGCGACGATGGCGAGCGCGCTACGGGCCACGGGTCTGGATCTCCTCGAGCCGCGAGAGGATGCGCTCCGCGCGATCGATGTTCTCCTTCGTGCGCGCGTCGTCGGGCGCGATCAAGAGCGCGTTGCGCCAGACGGCCAGCGCCTTCTCGAGGTCCTCGTCCTGGAAGTAGCGCTTGCCCTGGTCGTAGAGCACCGGAACGCGCGGCGCGAGCTCCTGCCGCAGCGCGGTGAGCCGGCGCTTCGACGCCGCGTGATTCGGATCGATGCGCAGCGCCGCCTTGTATTCCTGGATCGCGCGAAACGGATCGCCCGATTCCTCGGCGCGTTGGCCGGAGCGGTAGCGCCCTTCCGCCAGGATCTCCTCGGACGAGACGGCGGGCGGCGGCGGCGCACGCGAGCTCGCCGCGGCGTTCGCGCCGCCGGCGCTCGGTCGAGGTCGTTCGGGCTGCTGCGCGGCGACCTCCTGGTCGTAGCGCTTGATGTACGACAAGTAGCCGAGCGCGGCCTCGTTCTCGTGGTCGAGCTCGAGCACCCGCTCGAAGGACGCGCGCGCGGCCGCGCGATCGCCGAGCGCGTAGGCGCGCTTGCCGTCCTCGAGGAAGCGCAGCACCTGCGCGCCGGTCTCGGCGCGGACCTGCCGCAGCTCGATCTGGATCGCGGGATCGAACGGGTCGAGCGTCTGCAGTCGCTCCGCGCTCTCGTTCGCCTCGCGCAGGCTTCCCGCCGCCAGCGCGGCCGCTAGCTTCGCGCGCTCCTCCGTCTCCTTCGCGCGCAGCTCGCGGTACAGCGATTGCGTGCGCGCGAGCGTCTGCGGCCGATCGGGATCGAGCTTCAGCGCCAGCCGGTAGTACAGAACGGCCTCGGCCAGCCGGCCCTCGCCCTCGAAGAACTCCGCGCGCTTCTCGTAGCGCGCGAGCGAGCTCGAGAGCTCCGCCTCGATCGTCTCGAGTCGCGCGTGCGCCCGCGCGTATTCCGCGCTGCTGGGCGGAATGTCACGCCACGCGCTGAGCGCTCCCGCGACATCTCCCTGGCTGTACAGCTGATCTCCGCGCTCGTACTGCCCCGCGCAGCCGACGAGCGACAGCACCAGCGCGAGAATCGGCGCGAAGCGA
>CAZMKX010000097.1:0-1533 GCA_964566375.1 uncultured Myxococcales bacterium | reverse complement strand
CAATCAGTACAAGACTTCGAAGACCTCGATGGGGTGATCGACCCCCTCGAGCATCTTCGGGCCCTCGGCCTTCACGTCGACCAGCAGACCCAGGCGAAGGCGCGTCTCGGCGGTGATCTTGATCTGACCGGGACCGGCGAGCGACTGAAGGCGGTTCGCGACGTTCACCGGCTCGCCGATCGCGGTGTAATCCATCTTCAGCTCGGATCCGATGTTGCCCACGACGACGGGTCCCGAGTGGATGCCGATGCCGACCTCGAGCCGCACGAACGGCTGCCCGCTCGCCTCGCAGCGGCGGTTGCGCTCGTGGATCGCGCGCTGCACGGCGATCGCGGCGGCCACGGCGCGCTGCGCGTGGTCCTCGGTTTCGATCGGCGCGCCCAGGTAGGCCAGGATCGCGTCGCCGATGTACTTGTCGACGGTCGCACCGTGCTCGAGCAGCCGACCGGTGATCAGATCGAAGCACTCGTTCAGGAACGCGACGACGCGCTCCGGACCGATCGCTCCGGTCAGTCGCGTGAATTTGCGGATGTCGAGGTAGATGACCGAGACCTCGCGCAGCTCGCCCTTCAGGTGGATCGACTCGGGCGAGTCGAGCACCTCGCGCAGGACGTGGTCGCTGACGTAGCGCCGGAACGCGGTCTCGATGCGCCGCTTCTCGCCGAGGCTCTGGCTCATCTCGTTGAATGCGCGCGTGAGCACGCCGATCTCGTCGCGCGAAGACGGCTCCACGCGCGCGGAGAGGTCGCCCGCAGCGAGCGCGTTCACCGCGAGTCGCAGCCGGCGCAGCGGCCGGCTCACCATGCCCGACACGACGAACGCGACGATCAGACCGATGGCGAGCAGGATTCCCGCCGCGTAGAGAACCTGGCGGCGCGCGGCGCGGATCACGCGACCCGTGACCGCGTCGACGTCGAGCACGACCTGCGCCTCGCCGATGTCGACGTCCCGGTAGGTCATGCGCGTGCCGACGACCAGCTTGCCGCCGAGCGCGCGTGTCGCGGTCTCGAGCTCCGACGTCATCCGTTCGCGGATCTCGGGCTCGTTCTTCTTCGACGAGGCGAGCACGTGGCCGGTCTTGTCGAGCACGCGCACGGCCGTGACTTCCGACTCCTGGCCGATCGTCTCGAGCAGCTGGGACAGGCGCAGGTCGTCCTCGAGCAGCATCGGCTCGCGCGCGTTCCGCGCCAGCTGCTCCGCCAGGACGACCGCGCGCTTGCCGGCCTCATCCGCGAGCGCCTGCGCGCTCTGCTCGAGCACGACGAACGAGATCGTGCCGATCGCGCCCACCAGGAGAAGGCTCGAGAGCAGCGCCAGCTTGAAGCGCAGCGGGAAGATCACGGGCGGGAAATTCCCTTTCCGTACACAGCCTTGGGCACAAGGCGCGAAGTCCGGGAAACGTACCACCGGGGAACTCGCGCGCAAAGCGCGACCGCCCTAGTCTGTGTGGATGGGGGCAGAGCGGTCCGGACGGGTCGTGATCTTCGACTTCGACGGCACGCTTGCGGACACCTGGCGCGATCTCGCGACCGC
>CAZMKX010000096.1:0-9350 GCA_964566375.1 uncultured Myxococcales bacterium | reverse complement strand
CGCCTGCACGAGATGCCGGTGCTGATCCTGGTCTGCATGGAGGGCCGGCCCGAGTCACTCGCGGTTCCGCAGCAGGTCGCGTTCTACGGCTCGGTGCTGCCGGCCGCGTGGTCGCTGATGCTCGCGCTGCGCGCACGCGGCCTCGGCTCCACCTGGACGAGCCTTCACCTGCTGCACGAGGAGGAGGCCGCGCGCGCTCTGGGCATCCCCGAGGGCGTCACGCAGACGATCCTGCTCCCCGTCGGCTACATGCGCGACGCGGTGATGCGCCCCGCCGAGCGCCACGGCCCGCGCGAGGTCACCTACTGGAACCGCTGGGGCGAGAAGCGCGGCTGAGAGAGCCGCTGCAGGAATCGCCGCGCGCCGTCACGTGCTCACGCCGTTCCCGTCACCAGGAACTGCGGAAGGATCAGCAGGAAGGTGCCGTCGGCGAGTGACTTCTTGAGATCGGCGGCGAGCGCGTCCAGCGTCCCCTTCGGCAGTCGCCCCGAAGCGCGCGCGTACGACATCATGTTGAACACGATCGGCGCCATCACGCCCTTCGTGTCGGCGCTCGCGAGGATCTTCACCTTCACGTCGCTGAAGCCCGCTGCGCGCATCGCGCCCCAGAGCTTGCGGCCGATGTGCGGTGTCTTGTAGGCGTGCTGCGCGGCGGCGAAGAGCTCGCCGAGCCGCTCGGCGCCGAGCGGCTCCACGGCCAGCAAGCCCCAGTCGCTGTCGATCACGTGCGCGAGGCCGCCCGGCTTCACGACGCGGCGAAACTCGGCGAGCGTCGCGGCGACGTCGGGCACGTACTCCATCACGTTCTTGCACACCAGCCGATCGGCGAGCTGCGACGCGAGGGGAATGCGGTCGCCGTCGGTGTGGTGCCACTCGATCAGCGCCTCGACGCCGTCGCGCTTCGCGCGCGCACGCGCCCGCTCGAGAAAGGCCTTGTTCAGGTCGACGCCGTGCACGCGCCCGTTCGGCGCGACGCGTCGCGCGAGCTCGACCGCCAGTCCGCCCGGGCCGCAGCCGTAGTCGACGACCGTCTGACCGGGCGCGAGTCCCGCCGGCTCGAGCAGCGGCGCGTTCTGCGGCCGCCACTCGAACATCTGCTCGTACGCCTCGAGCCGCTCGGGCTCGATCTCGACCCAGTGATCCTTGTAGTAGGTCTCGTCGTTCATGCGCGGATCATACCCTGATGCGCATGGCATCGAGGGCACCTTCTCTCGCGCCGAGCAGTGCGAAGCGATCGGTCGAGCGCAGCGCGTGAGCGCCGATCTTGAGGACCCGATCGTCGTCCTGCTCGTGGCGAGCTTCGTGAACGGGCGCGACGGCGGCAACACCTCGCTCTGTCGCACGGGTTCCTGCCTTCGACGCGCCCGCGCTCGTACATGGGAATCCTCGAGCTCGGCATGCTCGGACGCGGACTCTCGGCCGCGATCGGAGCGAAGCTCGCCGACCCGGAGCGCGAGGTCGTGTGTGTGACCGGCGACGGCGCCGCGGGAATCCACTTCAGGGAGCTGCACTCCGCCGCGCGCGAAGGGCTGAAGCTGACGGCCGTGGTCTGCGCCGAAGGCTCGTGGACGATGGAGGTGCCCAACGAGCAGCTGCTCTACGGGCGGAATTTCCGCACCGAGATGGGCGTCGTGCGCTGGGACCTCGTCGCCGCGGGGCCTGGCTGCGTCGGATTTCCGGGGGAGCACGCCGCGATCTCGAGAGCGAGCTCGTCGAGGACCGCGCGGCCAATCTGACTCTGCCGCCTGCGCTGCTCCAGCGCTTCGTCGAGGGCTACCAGGGGCCGCTCGGCTGAAGTCGCGAAGACGGCTGGCGACGATCGCGGCTAGCGGCCGGTGATGCGGCTGAAGGCACGGTCGAGCCAGCCTCGCTCGCGGCCCCGCTCGGAGGCCCGGTCCGCGGCGGCGGCGACACCCAGCGCGCCGCGCAGTGCCAGAAAGCGCAGCGGCTCGGGCTCCCACGCGCGCGAGGGCTTCGCGACCAGGGCGAGCCGGGTTCGCTCCGTGTCCGCGCCCGCGACCAGCTCCGCCAGGGTGCGGCCGGCGAGGTTCGAGGCAGCGACGCCTTCACCGAAGTAGCCGCCGATCCAGGCCAGGCCGCGTTCGCGGTCGAGTCCGACGCGCGGCCGCAGGTCGCGCGGGACGCCGAGCGCGCCCGCCCAGCGATGCGTGACGCGCGTGCCGCGAAGCACGGGCAGCAGCGCGCACAGGATCCGCTCCAGCTCTCGGAAGTTCGGATGCGACGCCGGAAAGTGTCGCTCGATGCGCGATCCGTAGTGGTAGGAACCGAGGCCGCCGAAGGCGATCCGCCCGTCGCCAGTGCGTTGGCCGTAGGTGGTCACCTGGCGGCAGTCACCGAACGTCTCGGCGTCCGCCAGGCCGATCTCCCGCCAGAGCGAGTCGGAGAGCGGCTCGGTCGCGATCATCCAGGAGTGCATCGGGACCAGGTCGCGCCGCGCACCGCGAAGCTCTGCGGTGTAGGCCTCGGTCGCGCGCACGATCACGCCGGCGCGGAGCTCGAAGCGATCGGTCGTCACCCGTCCCGGCTCGATCCGGGTCGCGCGCGTGCGCTCGAAGATGCGCACGCCGAGCTGCTCGACGCGGCACGCCAGCCCGCGCGCGAGTCGCGCCGGATTCAGTGCCGCGCAGTGCGGTGTGTACAGGCCGCCGAGCGCGCCCGGGATTCGCACGCGGCTCTCGCACTCCGCCGGCTCGAGCCAGCGGAAATCGTCGGGCGGGAACAGCTCGCGGAACACCCCCATGCGCTCGCGGAGCTCGGTCTTCTGTCCCGGCGTCACGGCGACGCGAACGGAGCCGCCCTTCCGGAAGTGGCAGTCGATCTGCTCGGCGGACGCGACGCGGCCAACCTCGTCGACGGCGTCGAACGCCGCGCGTTGGAGCGCCATCCCGGCTTCGCGCCGATCGGCCCGCAGGAGCAGCCCGTCGAGGCCCGAGAGCAGGCCGATGCACCAGCCGCCGTTCCGTCCTGACGCGCCGTAGCCGGCGACCTCGGCCTCGAGCAAGGCGACGCGCAGGTCGGGGCGCAACTTCGCCAGGTAGTACGCGGTCCACAGTCCCGAGAAGCCGGCGCCCACGATCCCGACGTCCACCGCTCCGTTGCCGTCGAGCGACGCGCGTGGCGTCACGGTCTCGGGGAGCGTGTCGAACCAGAGCGACACGTCTCGGTAGCCGGGCTCGGTCACGGCACGTCCCAGGCCGGCACGCGCTCACCCATCTCAGGTCGCGTGCCGCCTCGCCCAGCGCCCGGTGAGCAGCCAGCCGATCATCAGGCCGGCGTTCAGGAGCGCGTAGACCAGGTTCGCGATCCACATTCCCGTCGCGCCCAGGTCGCTCCGCGTGGCGAGCCACCAGCCGAGCGGCGCGCCGACGAAGACCGCCGTGGACACGGAGATGAGCATTGGCGAGAGCATGTCGCCCGAGGCCTGCAGCGTGCGGAACGCCACGAAGTACAGGCCGTAGAATGCGAGCACGGTGGACGAGTAGGCCAGGTACTCGGCCGCCAGCTCGGCGACTTCGGGGTCGTCGACGAACTGCGCGACGATCGCGTGGCGGAAGAGGAACACGCCGAGCGCGAGCGGCCAGAGCGCGGCGAGCTCTACTGCCGAGCTCGCCCAGATCGCGCTCCAGGAGCGGCCGAGGTTCTTCGCGCCGAGGTTCTGGCCGACCAGCGTCGCGCAGGCGTTCGCGATCGGGAAGGCGAGCATGATCGCGAGCATCTCCAGACGCAGCCCGATCGTATACGCCGCTTGCACCTTGCCGCCGAGCCGCCCGGCCATGACCATGAAGAACATCACCATCAGCGAGCGCGCGAACATGTGCGCGGCGGGCATCAGGCCCATGCCGAGGATGCGGCCGAGCAGCGGGAAATCCGGAACCAGGTGGCGCGCGCGCAGGTGCACGCGGCAGCGTCCGCTGAACAGCATGTACAGCGACACCGAGGCGCCGCACGCGCCGCCGATCGCGGCGCCGAGCGGAATTCCGGCGATGCCGAGCGCCGGCAGTCCCGCGTGTCCGAACGTGAGCGCCCACTGCGAGAAGATCGAGATGGGCGTGACGATGAACGACGTGATCATCGGCGTGGTGGTGTCGCCCGCGCCGTTCAGCACGCTCGAGAAGATCTGGCTCGCGATCATCACGAAGAAGGTCAGGAAGACGATGCGCACGTACACGGTCGCGAACGCGATCACCTCGGGGTCGCGGGCGATCAGCCGCACGAGCGGCTCGGCCAGGAACACCCCTGCGAACGCGGCGATCACCGCGAGCGCGGCGCCCAGGACGAAGCTCTGTCCCGCCACGTGCTCGGCGCGATCGACCATGCCCGAGCCGACCAGACGCGCGATCATCATCTGCGAGGCGACCGTCATGCCCATCACGAACAGCATCAGTCCCTGGCGCAGGACCTGGTCGCTCGAGCCGGCGGCGGCGAGCGCGTGCTCGCCGAGCTCGCCCAGGAACTTCAGCTCGATCATCTGAAAGACGCCGAACGAGAACGTCATGGTGAGGATCGAGGGCAGCGAGAGTACGAGCACCGAGACCAGCAAGCTGCCGCGCGTGTGGTCGCGGTCGCGGAAGAACGCGAGCAGCGTCTGGCGCTCGAGCGAGGGTTCGACCTCGGCTTCGACCTCGAGCTCGCTGATGTCCTGCACGCGTGCAGCCTACCACGGCCCGCGCCGCGACCTGTCGCGCCCGCGAGCTATCCTCGCAGCATGACGGGGATTCGGCTTCTCTGGGTCTTTCTCGGCGGCGGGCTCGGCTCGAGCGCGCGCTTCGCGCTGGGAACGCTCCTGGTCGAGCGCTTCGGAACCGGCTTCCCGTACGGAACGCTGGCGGTGAACCTGCTCGGCTCCGCGCTTCTCGCCGCGCTCGTGCACGTCAGCGTCGCGACGCAGCTCGTGTCGGCGGACCTTCGCGTCGGCCTCGCGGCCGGCGTGCTGGGCGGGTTCACGACCTACTCGGCCTTCAGTCAGGAGACCTTCGCGTACCTCCAGGACGGCGCGGTCGGCCTGGCCGCGGCCTACGCCGGCGCGACGGTGGTCGGCTGCCTGGTCGCCTGTCTGGTCGGCTACGGCGCGGCACGCTCTCTCGTCGGCGGGTGACTCGCGTCGAGACGGCGCGAATCGGTGCAGCGATTCGCTGCCTTCAACGGCGAAAGCGCCGGAGGCAGAGTTCCGCGCGTGTCGGTCCGACGGCTCGCGTTGATCGTTCTCTCCGGGCTCTTCCTGCTCGGGCTGGGCACGTACATCGCGGGAGAGCAGACGGAGGTGGTCGTACTGCGGACCCACGGGGACGCCGGCGAGCCGTATGACACCAAGATGTGGATCGCGGACGTGGGCGGAGTTCCGTACGTCCGAATCGGGCGCGCCGGGCGCGACTGGGGCGAGCGCCTGAAGACGCATCCCGACGTCGAGCTGATCCGCGCGGGCGAAACCATCCCGTGTACGGCGAGCGTGGTGAAGGACGACGCGCTCCACCGAGCGATCGACGAGGCCTTCGCGGTGAAGTACGGCTGGGTCGACTGGTGGTACGGCGTGGTGCTGCGGCGCGATCCGGTGCCGGTCCGGCTCGTGCCCCGCTAGAAGATCGCGAGCGGATTCACGGGCGAGCCGGTCGCGCGCTCGACGCGCAGCGGCGCGACCGTGAAGAGGAACTCCCAGCGCGCGCGGGCCGCGCACGCGGCAGCGAGCCGGCCGAGCTCGAGGTTGTCGAGCAGGTGAACGCCCATGGCGACGAGGCAGCACTGGTGGACCGGGATCGGCCAGCCCTCGACGGCGCCCGGCGGCAGGGGATCGGAGATGCCGTCGCAGCCGAGCACGGCGATGCGCCGTTCATGCAGGAACGGGATGCAGTCCGGGTGCAGGCCCGCGAGACCCACGCCGACCGGATCCCACGCGCCGAGCGCCTTCCGCCGCGCGTCGCGGCCCGTACCGACGAGCAGGACGTCGCCTTCGCCGACCCGCACGTCCTGCGCGCGCTCCGCGGCCTCGAGCTCGTCGCGCGCGATGGCGGTACCGGGCTCGAGCCACGGCACGCCGCGAAGGCGCGGGACGTCGAGAAGCACACCGCGCGTCGCGATCCCGTCGCGCGCAGCCATGATGCTGTTGCGAAGCGCGCCGGTGCTCTTCACGTCGGCCGCGGGAAAGCCGTTGTACATCCGGCCGCGCACGAAGACGTGGCAGAGGGCGTCGATGTGCGAGGTGGCCATGCCGTGGCAGGCGACGCCGATGTAGTCGAGCGCGGTCTCCAGGTGCGGGACGCCCGAGCCCTCGGGCGCGTCTCCGGCCATCACCATGTGGTGTTGGGCGGGGCTCGGATTTCCGGGGCCGGGCGTGGTGGGGAGCTCGAGTGCGCAGCTCACCGCCTCGCCGTCGCGCACGAGCTTCGCCGCCTCGGCGCGCCTGGCGGGCGTGATGTAGTTCAACGCTCCGCGCTCGTCGTCCGGTCCCCACCTGCCCCAGTTCTTCACCGACTCGAAGAGCTGATCGAGCGAGCGGGTCGTGACGGGGTCGGACATCGCGCGCTCCTCAGGCTGCGAGCAGCCGCTCCTGGAAGAAGGCCAGCACGCGGTCGAGCGCCGCGCGCGTCGGGTGGCCCTCGCGGTCGACGAGCTCGCGCGTCACGACGGAGTGCGCGTTGGCCGGGATTCCGTGCGCGTTTCCCGGGCTCGAGTCGATCTCGATCGTCTCGACGCCATCGCCAAGCTCGCGGCGCAGGCGCTCGAAACGCTCGGCGCGGCAGAGCGGATCGCCGGTGAAGCGCATCGCCAACACGCCGCAGCCGGAAGCGGCGCGCCGCTTCACCACCGCGAGGTCGCGCTCGGACAGGTGCAGCGCCTCGCGTCGCGCCGCGGTGAAGGGCGAGGGGAGCGAGGGCTGCGAGAGCACGGGCGCCATCACCGACTCGTCGACCATCAGCGCGAGAGCGAAGTTCCCCGTCATGCACATGCCGATCGCGCCGACCCCGGGACCGCCGCACTCCGCGTGCGCGTGGCGGCAGAGCGCGCGCAGCCAGTCGGTGATCGGACTCGACTCGTTCGACGCCAGCACCTTGAACTCGCGGCTGACGCAGCAGTGGATCATGCTCGAGAGCGCGTAGCCGAGCGTCTCCGGCTTCCCCGGCGTTCCGAACAGGTGCGGCGCGTAGACGCGGAAGCCCGCGTCCGCGACGCGCGTCGCGAACGCGGCGACGGGTGGCGTGATGCCGGGAACCTCGTGCATGACGACGACGCCGGGACCGCGGCCCCGCGTGTAGACGTCGCGCGTCTTGCCGTCGTGCGTGAACGAGGCGCACTCGAAACCCGCCAGGCTCATGGCGACGTGCCGCGCGCCGCGGAGGCGTACAGCGCCAGCGCCTCCTCGACCTCGCACGCCTCGGCCCCCGGCTCGTCGACCACCGCGCGCAGCCAGTCGGGGCGCTCGAGGGTGCAGACGCTGATCGGGCGCTCCAGCCCCGACAGGTGCGCGGCCTGGCGCACGAAGGACGTCGCGTAGTCGGGCGGCCGCACGTCGGCGGCGAGCTCGACGAGCGCGAACGGGTCCGGGGGCGCGACGGCGTTCGGGTCGGGCATGGGAATCTGCGGCGTTCCCGGTCGCGCGCTGCCGCCGGCGAGCCCGGGACCGTCGCGCAGGATCGCACCGCGCACGCGCTTGGGCCGTGCACCGGCGCTGAGCAGAGCGATGTATGCGCCGATGCCCCGGCCGACCAGCGTCGCGCTGCCGATCCGCGCGAGCGCCGCATCGACGTCGCCCATCAGGATCTCGCACGTGTATCCGCCCCCGCGCGGGATCGTCGACTCGCCGTGGCCGGTGAAGTCGAGCCCGAAGACCGGACCGGGCCAGCTCGAGAGCTCGGGCGGAAGACGTGCGGGCGCGCGCTCGCCGAGCCCGTGCAGGAGCAGCAGCGCCGGACCGTCGCCGCCGCGCAGGCCGTGCAGCGCGAGCTCCACACGATTGTGTCGCAGCCGGACCGGCGCGCCGCTCACGACAGGAACTCCAGCACCAGGTCGGCGACGCGGCGCGGGTGCTCGATGTGCACGAAGTGCCCGGAGTCCTCGAACGCGACCAGGCGCGCGTCGCGGGGCAGGTAGGGCGCGAGGAACTCGGGCGTGGTCCCCCAGCCCATCTCCTCCTCGATCAGCCCAAGGATCGCGAGCAGCGGCACGGGGAAGCCGCGCATGCGCTCGAGCGACCAGTCGGGTCGCCATGGCCCGAAGCCGCCGAAGCGCATCGACGGGTCGATCTTCCAGCGCCAGCCGTCCGCGTCCTTGCGCGCGCCGATCGTCACGATGTAACGCAGCCACTCGCGCGAGAGCCGCGGGTTCATCCGGCCGCGCCGCTCCGCGAGCTCGTCGAGCGTGCCGGGCTTGCGCGCGAGCGTGCCCGCGCGCCCCCGCCAGTCGAGCCAGCTCGACAGCTCGCTGTCGAGCAGCTTCGTGCGCTCGCGATCGGCCACGTCGGGATGCCGCCACTTGCCCGGCATCCCGTCCAGGTTCGCGAAGCGCGAGACCCGGTGCGGCCGCGCCTCGGTGAGCTGCATGCAGACGCCGCCGCCTTTCGAGTGGCCGACGATCGGCATCGGCGCTTGCGAGACCGAGTCCATCACGACGATCGCGTCGCGCAGGTCGGCCTGCCACGAATAGAGCGCGGCGTGGTCGGAGTCGCCGTGGCCGCGGTGATCCCACGAGACCACGCGCCAGCCGCCGTCGGCGAGAAGCGGCGCGAAGCCGTCGAAGGTGCCCGCGAAGTCGAAGCCGCCGTGGGCGAGCAGGAGCGGCTTCGCGTCGGGCGCGCCCCACTCGTACACGGCGATTCCGACGCCGTGCGCGTCGACGCGCCGCGTCCGGTCCGGACGGCGCGCGCCCGGGTAGGTGACGACCTCTTCGCTCATGCGCTCCGGCTCAGGCGTCGAAGCGCCAGGTGGCCCCGTCGCGCACGATCCTGCCGGCCGTCGGTGTGGCGAAGTGCGTGCCGATCACCAGGAAACCGCCCGCGGACCAGCGCTCGATCGCGGAGCGCCGCGTCTCGCGGCCCTTCTCCTGGTTCCAGTCGAAGCTCGACGCCCACTCCGGCTTCGCGATCTGCGAGGGGTGATGCATCATGTCGCCGGTGATCACGGCGTCCTGGCCGCCGGACGAGATCCGCACGCTGACGTGACCCGGTGTATGGCCGTGCGTCGGCTCCAGCCAGACCTCGCTCGTGAGCTTGTGGTCGGCCTCGATCAGATCCGCGAGGCCGGCGTCGAGGATCGGCTTCACGGAGTCGCTCATGATCGGCTCCTCCGGATTCTCGGGCTCGCTGCGCCAGTAGTCCCACTCCTTGCGGCCGATCAGATAGC
>CAZMKX010000095.1:7049-9369 GCA_964566375.1 uncultured Myxococcales bacterium | reverse complement strand
GACGCGCTCGAGGCGCTCCTGCGGAGCTGGGGCTACGTCAAGGCAATCGGCGGCGAGCTCGATCCGGACCTCTTCCCCGACGCCGTGCGCGCGATCGCGCCGCTCTCGGTGCTCGCGACGCGCGCAACCCCGCAGATGCTCGCGAGCCTCGACCTGCCCGCGGCGCTCGAGCTCGAGCCGCGCGCGGGCGAGCGCCGCTACGTCGCTCTGCTCGGCCTGACCGAGGACGGTGGCGCGATCGTGGGCATGGCGGGCGACGAGGTCGACCTCGACCGCGGCGCGCTCGAGCGTATCTGGACGGGCCGCACGTTCTACCTGTGGACGAACTTCGAATCGCTGCCCGTCCTCACACCCGGAATGAAGGGCGGTGCGGTGCGCTGGCTGCAGGCGCGTCTGGCCGAGCTCGGCTACCTGAAGGCGGGTGCACCGACCGAGCAGTTCGACGAGCTGACCACCGACGCCGTGCGGGCTTTCCAGCAGGCCAACGGAATTCCGCAGTCGGGCGAAGTCGCGCCCGAGACGCTGATCGCGATCTATCAGGCGCTCGACTACACGACACCGCGGCTCTTCGCGTCGGACGGGGTGCCGTGAGCACGATCCTCGACGCGCTCCGCAAGGTGCAGCGCGACCGCGCGGCGGAGAATCCGTCGCGCGATCTGCGCGGCTCGATCACCACCGAGACGCCGCTGGTCGTACCCGAGAACCGCCGCGGGCGGAGGACGGGGATCGCGCTGCTCCTGCTTCTCGTCGCCGTCGGAGGCGGAGGCTACTGGCTCTACCGGAGCGGCGCGGGCTCGGCGCCAGCGACGACGGCTTCCTCCGCCGAGGAAGGAGCGGCCTCCGAGGCCGAGCTCGAAGCAGCCGCGCGCGAAGCCGCGGCGGTGGCGGAAGTGCCCGAGGCTGCGGCGCCGGCTCTCGCGGCCGGAGCAGGACGGGCGGTGGCTCTGCCGCAGGCCCCCGTCGCGTCGCCGCCCGTGGTTCCGGACACGCCCGAGACCGCGGCCGAGCGCGCTCGACTCGAGGCGGCGCTCGCGAATGCGCGCGCCGCACAGGAAGAGCAGGCCGCCGCCGAAGCGGAGGCGGCACGCCAGGCCGCGCAAGCGGCGCAGGCCGCAGCCGCGCAGCCTCCCGCTCCCGCAGCGCAGCCCGCGCCGGCGCCCGTCCCGGAGGTCGTCGCGAAGACCGAGTCCGAAGCGCCGAAAGTCGCGGCGAAGTCCGCGTCCACGCCCGCGACCGCCAAGCCGGTCGCGCGCAAGTCCGCTGCGCCGAAGCCCGCGGCGGCGAAGACCCCCGCGCCCGCGGCGCCCGCGTCGCGCGTGGAGGCGACTCAGCCGACGAGCGTCTTTCCGACGGTGCGCGTCGAGAGCATCCGCTGGCACCCGATTCCCGAGCGGCGCGTCGCGAGCCTGCACTTCGAGCAGCAGGACGCTCCCGAAGCGCGCGAGGGTGACATCGTCGCGGGCGTGCTGATCTACCGCATCGATCCGGGCGCGGTCGAGCTCCGCATCGGCAGCGCGCAGCGCGTCGTCTCGCCCGAACCTTGAACGTGCGAATCGGCGCCGAGCTCGAGCTCGAAGTCGAGCGTCTGGCCGCCGGCGGCGACGGCGTCGCGCACGTCGACGGTCTGGCGGTCTTCGTGGCGCGGTCCGCGCCCGGCGATCGCGTGCGCGCGCGCGTAACGCGGGTCGAGCGCCGCTTCGCGCGCGCCGAGATCGAGACCGTGCTCGCGCCCGGTCCGGCGCGGCGCGAGGCGCCCTGTCCGTACTACGGCCGCTGTGGCGGCTGCTCGTGGCAGCACCTCGACGAGGCCGAGCAGTCCCGCGCGCGGATCTCGATCGTTCGCGAAGCGCTGGCGCGAATCGCGCACCGCGACGCGCTGCCCGAGATCGAGCACGTGCCGAGCCCGGTCGCCTTCCACTACCGCTCGCGGGCACGCGTCGCGTACGCGTCGCGCCGGGTGGGCTTCCGCGCGCACGCCTCGCACGAGGTGGTCGACGTCGAGTCCTGTCTCGTGCTCGACGCAGCCACCGAGACCGAGCTCGCGCGCGTGCGCGCTCGCCCGCCGCGCGGCTCGGGCGAGCTCGAGATCCGCGGCTATGGCGAGAAGATCTGCGTGGGCGGGCGCGATCTCGCGGTCGGACCGTCGGCTTTCTTCCAGGCCAACCGGCCGCTCTGGGAGCGCTGGCAGGCGCTCGTGCTCGACGCCTGCGGACGAGGCGAGCGCGCCTGCGAGCTCTACTGCGGCGTCGGCTTCTACACGCAAGCGCTCGTCGAGCGCTTCGCGCGCGTGGTCGCCGTCGAGCGCTCGCCGGCCGCGCGC
>CAZMKX010000095.1:5698-6949 GCA_964566375.1 uncultured Myxococcales bacterium | reverse complement strand
GCTCGTCGAGCGCTTCGCGCGCGTGGTCGCCGTCGAGCGCTCGCCGGCCGCGCGCGACGCGCGCCGGAACGCGCGAACCGTCGTTTTCGAGGCCGCCTGCGAGGATTGGGCGCCGCGCGAGCTGGCCGCATTCGCGCCCGAGCTGGTTCTGCTCAACCCGCCGCGCGGCGGGTGTCACCAATCAGTGTCGGATGCGGTGCGCGCTTCGCGACCGGGACGCATCGTCTACGTCTCGTGCGAGGCGTCGACGCTCGCGCGCGACGTCGAGCGGCTCGGCGCGGACTTTCGCATCGCACGGCTCGCGGTTCTGGACGCGTTGCCGCAGACGCATCACGTCGAAGTCGTCGCGGTCCTCGAATCCGTTTGACAGTGCACGTGCGACGAAAATAGAATCCGCCGTCGGTGGGAAGGGTCGTTGCTCACCGGGTCGGAGAGAATCCGTTTGGGGCCCTGCGATGCGAATCGCAGGGCCCTTCGCGTTCCGGCGCGGGACGCTCAGTGGAACGTGGGCCGATCGTCGTCTTCGCGCCGCCGGCGCTCGTCCTCGTCACGACGCACCGCGCGAAGTCGGTTTCGCATGCGCATCCGGTGCCAGCGGTAGCGCAGCGAGCGAACGCCGAGAGCCTTCTGCAATTCATCGCGGAGGAGCACCGCCGCGACGATCACGCCGCCGAGGTGCCCCACGGTGCTCACGTTCTCCTGTCCGCCCATCGCGAGCTGGACCGCGAACAGGAACGGGATGAACCAGATCGCGCGCATGGGGATCGGCGGGAAGAGCAGCATGATGGTGCGGTCGGGCCAGATCAGGCTGAACGCCGTGAGCACGCCGTAGATCGCGCCGGACGCGCCGAGCGTCGGCACGCCGACGCCGACGAGCGCGTTCCAGCCCAGGATGATCACGCCCGCGCCCGCGCCGCAGATCAGGTAGAAGCGCAGGAAGCGCCGCGAGCCCCAGGCCATCTCGAGCTGCCCGCCGAACATCCACAGCGAGAACATGTTCAGGATCAGGTGCCACGGCGAGTGGGGGTCGTGCAGCCACATGTACGTGAACGGCTGCCAGACGTAGAGATCGCGGAAGACGCCCCCGACGCTGACGGCGAAGTACTCGTCGAGGTACACGCCGCGCTGGGTCGTGATCAGCTGCAGCAGCCACACGATGCCGCAGGCAATCATGATGCGCTGCACCATCGGCGTCATTCCAGGCATGCCGCCGCCAGAGTACCGGTTTCGCCCGTACATGCGACGAAACTA
>CAZMKX010000095.1:0-5598 GCA_964566375.1 uncultured Myxococcales bacterium | reverse complement strand
TTCCAGGCATGCCGCCGCCAGAGTACCGGTTTCGCCCGTACATGCGACGAAACTACGAAATCGGCGTGGGCGCCGCTGCAGCCAGCGCCTCGAGCGCCTGCGCGGCGCTCGCCTCGTCGAGCCCGGTCAGGTCGAGTATCGGCAGCGCGAGCTCCAGCTCCTCGCGCAGCTTCGCAAGTCGATCGCGACAGCGCGCCGGCTCGCCGTACAGGATCGCGCGCTCGAGATCGTGGGGCGCGAGCCCGCGGAACCAGGGCGAGTGGCGGCGATACGCGCGCGCGGCGTCCTCGAGGCTCGCACCGGGACGCGCGAAGACCCAGCACCAGGTCGGCAATGCGCGTCCGAGCCGCGCCCGGAGCGGCTCGATCCGCTCGCGCAGCGGTGGCACGTTCGCGTCCCACGCGTCGGCGTGACGGCGCACGACGTCGAGCGCGCGCGCTCCGGCGGCCGAGACGGTGAGCGGAACCGGCGCGCGCGCGAGCGTCACGCTGGCGTGCTCGAGCGTCGAGTAGCGGGCGCGCTTCGTGACGCTCGCGCCCTCCAGCAGTGGGCGCAGCGTCCCGAGCAGCTCGTCGAGCCGATCGACGCGCTCGGCGCCGTCCGGCTCGGGCAGCCCGAGGCGGTGCGAGCCGCGCTGCGCGCCCACGCCGAAGAAGCCGACCAGCCGCCCCGCCGACAGCTCCTGAAGCGTCGAAAGGCTGCGCGCGAGGAGCAGCGCGTTCCAGAAGATCGGCAGGTGGATGGCCGCGACCCGCGCCCGCTCGGTCGCAAGCAGCGCCGCGGCCTGGAGAGCGGTCGGGTCGTAGACCGGGCGCTCGGGCTGCGCGTCGGCGATCGCGGAGTCGCCGTCCACGAGCACGAGCGAATAGCCCAGCGCGTCGGCGCGTCGGGCCAGCCGCAGGACGGCATCGAGCGGGAGCCAGTGCGCGGTCAGCGCGACGCCGAGCGGCGCTGCGTTCATGCCGCGGCGACGCGGCGCGAGGCGAGGTAGAGCGCCGCGATCGTCTTGCCGTCGGTGATCTCGCCGCTCTCGATCATCGCGAGCGCGCGCGCGAGCGGAACCACCTCGCACGCGATCACCTCGTGGTCCTCGTGCGCGCTCGCGCCGGGCGAAAGGTCGAACGCGCAGAACAGGTGGATCCGCTCGTCGGTGAACCCGGGCGTGGTCAGGATCGAGCCCGTGCGCTCGATCCGGCCGGCCGTATAGCCCGTCTCCTCTGCGAGCTCGCGAGCGGCGCACAGCTCCGGGTCCTCGCCGCCGTCGAGCTTGCCGGCGGGCACCTCCCAGATCGTGCCGCCCGCCGCGTGCCGGTACTGCCGCAGCAGTATCACGTGTGCGCGGTCCAGGAACGGCACGACCGCGGCCGCGCCGGGGTGGTGCAGGATCGCGAGCTCGGCGACGTGCCCGCTCGGCAGCTCGACGGTGTCGACCCCGAACGACCCGACGCTCCCTTCCCAGAGCACGCGCCGCTCGACCAATCGCCCCGACTTGCTCATGCGCCGCGCAGCGTACCCTAGAATCCACGGCACATGGCAGACCTGCGCGAGCGCTTCGAGTCCTGGCGGGAAGCGCGCGTGCGGGCGCGGCTCGCCTGGCTGCTCGGCGACGTCGACGCGCCCGACTTCGAGCGCGCCGACGAGGAGCACCTGGACGTGACCAGCGGCGACGCGCTGGCCGAGGTGCGCGCCGAGGCATCGGAGGCGAGTTTCGAGGACGCGCGCGAGCGCCAGCGGCGCATGCTCGGCGCGCTCTCGTCGGCCGCGGTCGCACGCAGCACGCGTGCGCTGGCCGCGCGCGCACCGGCGCGCCCCGACGCGGTGGAGCTTCGCGAGGAGCTCGTCGCCCGCGAGAGCGAGTCGCTTGCCGCGCTCGGCCACGCGAATGCGCGCGCCTTCGCGGAGACTCTGCGCCCCGGCGTCGACTACGCCGCCTGGTCGAGCGCCGCCGAGCAGCTGCTCGAAGCGACCGGCGCGGCGTTCCAGGACGCGCTGCGGTCTCTGCGTCCGCTCGACTGGGCCGACGCGCTGCCCGCGTCGCGGCTCCACGCGGCGCTCGACTTCGCGCTCGAGGGCCTCGGCGTGCCGCTCGCGCGAGCGCCGGGCCTGCACGTCGACGGCACGCCGCACCCGGCCGCGCGCGCACTCGCGTTCGCCGCCGCGCCGCGCGTTCCCGGCGAGATCTGGCTGGTGGGCGAAGCGCGCGCCGGGATCGCGCCGCTCGAGTCGCTCTTCGCCGCGGCCGGCGAAGCGCTCCAGGCCGCGTTCACGTCGCCGTCGCTCGCGCTCGAGCTGCGCGTGCTCGGCGATCCCGCGACCGCGCTCGCCTGGCGCTTCCTTCTGCCGCAGCTCCTGGCCGACGCGAGCTTCGCCGAGGCCGGCCCCGCGGGCGGCCGCGCCGACGCGTTCGGGATGGTTCTGCGCGCGCGCCGGCTCGGCGCCGCGCGTCGCACCGCGGCGCTGGTCGCGCCAGAGCTCGCGCTCGCGGAGCTCGCGCCGGGCAGCGATCCGCACGGGCTCGAGTCGCTTTACGCCGAGCGCGTCGAGTCCGCGGTCGGCCAGGCGCCGGACGAGTCGGCGTTCCTGCTCGAGTGCTCCGCGCGGCTGGGCAAGGTCGACGAGCTCCGCGCGCTGGCATTCGCGAGCGGGCTCGCGCAGCACCTGCGCGAGCGCTTCGGCCGGCGGTTCTGGAGCGAGCGCGCCGCGGGCGAGCTGCTGCTCGAGCTGTGGTCCGCAGGTACGCGCTATCCGCCCGAAGCGCTGGCGCGCGAGCTCGGCCTGGCGCCACTCGGCGCGGACTCGCTCGCGCGCGCGCTACTCTGAGCCGCGATGGCCTGGAAAGAACAGATGGTCCCGATCCACGTGCCCGAAGCCGGGCTCACGCTCGAAGGTGTCTGGCAGCCCGGACCGGGCCGCGGCGCCGTGATCGCGCCACCGCATCCCGAGTACGGCGGCAGCCTCGAGAACCCGGTGATCAGCGAGCTCGCGTACGGGCTGTACAAGGCCGGCATCGCCTCGCTTCGCTTCAACTGGCGCGGCGTCGGCGCGAGCCAGGGCCGGATCACCGGCGAGTGGGCTGCGGCCGACCAGGACTATCTCGGCGCGCTGGAGCAGGTCGCCGAGACGACGAGCGCGCCGGTCATTGCCGCCGGCTACTCGTTCGGCGCCGCGACCGCGCTTCGCGTCGGCCTCCGCGACGCGCGCGTCGCGGAGCTGCTCTTGATCGCGCCGCCCGTCGGAATGATCGAGAGCCTCGCCATCGACACGTTTCGCGGCCCGATCCACGTGATCGTCGGCGGGCGCGACGAGTTCGCGCCGCTCGATCAGCTCTCGGCGCGCTTCGAGGGGCTGCCCAACGCGAACCTGGACGTGATCCCGAAGGCGGACCACTTCTTCATGTCGTATGGCCTCGCGGAGCTCGTCGAGCTGGTACGCACTTCCGTGTCGTGATCAGAGGCCGGCGAGCGTGCCGACCTTCCGCCACGCGCGCCCGACCTGCTCGCGGATCTCCGCGCGCCTGGGCAGGATCGTGTCGCGAACGCGCTCGCCCGTCTCGCTCCGGAAGCCGATCACCGTCGCGGCGCCCTCGAACCCGTACGAGGCCAGGCTCGCGAGCGCGGCGCCCGCGATTCCGTAGCGCGGAATCGCCCACAGGTTCAGGCCGATGTTCAGCGCCGCCGCGGCCGCCTGCACCGACGCGTTGAAGCCCGGCCAACCCGAGGCGGTGAAATAGTTCGAGAGCACGCGCCTCACGGTGAGCGAGACGGTCGCCGGCAGCAGGATCAGTAGCGGGAGCAGCGACGCCGCGTACGCGCGCCCGAAGACCACCGGCAGCAGGAACGGCGCGACGAGCCCGAGAGCGAGCGCGGAGACGCAGACCCAGAAGAGCGTGTTGCGCACGACGTGCGCCGTGTACGCGCCCGCCTCCGCGTGCGGGAGCGAGGTGAGCTTCGGCAGGAGCGCCGAGCCGACCGCGTCGGGCATCACGCGCAGCCGGTCGATCACGCCGACCGCCACGGCGTAGACCGCGATCTGCGCGGGGTCGACGCGCAGCAGCGCGAGCAGGATCACGTCCGCGCGCTCGTGCAGCTTCCCGATCAGCGTCTGAAGGTACGACGGGATGCCGAAGCGGAGCGCGGCCGCGAGCTCGCCCGGCTCGCGGCGAAGCGAGAGGCCCGTCGCGCCCAGCGACGTGGCGACGAGCCAGAGCGCGACGAGCGCACGCGCGGCCAGAACCGCGACGAGCGCCGCGAGCGCGCCGCCGTGCAGCCCGAGTAGGGCGAGCGCGATCGCCCCGAGCGAGAACAGCGACGTCGCGACGAGCGCGCGGTTGCGGAGCTCGAAGCGGTCGATCGCGCGCGAGAGCGCCTCGAACAGGCCCGCAAGCGTCTCGACCGCGCCGAGCGCGAGCGCGACCAGGAGCATGTCCATCCCCGCGCCCGCGAGCACGCGCTCGCGCAGCGTCGCGTTCGCGGCCAGACAGAGCGCGAGACACAGCGCGAGCGCGGCGAACGTGAGCTTCAGGGATGCGCCGAGCGCGACGTCGCGCGGAACTCCCGCGCGGCCGATGCGGTAGATCAGCGACGCGCGCTGGCCGAGCTGCGAGCCGAACTCGACGAAGATCGAGAGCGTCATCACGACCGCGTACACGCCGCGCTCCGTCTCGCTGAGCCAGCGCGCCAGCGCGATCGAGAGCGCGAGTCCGAGCGCGCTCGTCACGATCGTGGCCGAGAGCAGCGACCGGAAGTTGCGCGCGAAGTTCATGCGCGCGGCGAGACGTCGCAGAGCGCGAGCACCCGGTGCCTCGCCGTGCCTCCCCGGTGGAACGTGACGCGCTCGAAGAGTCCGAGCTGCCCGACGAACAGGTTCCGGAACGCCGACGGCGTGAAGTAGAACGTGCGGTGGTACGCGCGCGGGCCGACCGCCATCAGCGGAATGCTCGGCGGCAGCGCGCGCAGCAGGAGTGAGTACGCGCGCGCGCGCAGCTTCTCGAACGTCGTCGGTGCCTCGGTGTCTCCGCCCACGTAGTTGAGCAGCGCCGGGTCGCTCGGCAGACAGAACTCGATCACCACGCGCTCGCGCGAGAGCGCCGCGAGCGTGCGCACGACCGAGATCGGGTCCGTCACGTGGTGGAGCACGTTCAGGAAGAGCACCAAGTCGAACTTCTCGCCCGGCGCCAGCTCCTCGACGCGGCCGCGCTCGATGCGGTGCCGCCCGCCCCAGAGCTCCGAAATGCGCCGCGCGGTCTTGTAGCGGCCCTCGTCCATCTCCACGCCCACGGCCTCGGCCGCGCCGCGCTCCATCGCCTCGATCGGATAGAAGCCGTAGTAGGTGCCCACGTCGAGCACGCGCTTGCCGCGCACGCCGCCCGAGAAGACGTGCTCGAGGTTCTTCGCGCGGCCGGCGCCCGGCAGCGCCATGCCGTGCGGAAGGGGCACCGCCATGTAGCCGCTCGGCTCGGTCTCGCGCAGGAACCGCTCGACCTCTTCACGCGTCGCGACGCTCACGCGCGCTCGCACAGCGCGGGGCCCGCGCCCGGCGTCGCATAGCCCATCGCCGGCACGAGCCGCTCGCGAATCCGCGCGTCGATCCACGCCACCT
>CAZMKX010000094.1:0-9396 GCA_964566375.1 uncultured Myxococcales bacterium | reverse complement strand
GCCCGAGAACGAATCCGAGCGGAGCTGAGCGGCGTTCGATCCCTCGTGATATAGGGTCGCGCGTGGCCGATTCCAGCCGGCTTCCGCTCGCGACCCTGCTGACCTACGCACCGCCCGCGTTCGCCCTCGGCGCGCCGATCTTCTTCGTTCAATTCTTCTTCCTGAAGTTCGCCACCGACGTGCTCCTGCTCGCGCCTGCGGTGATCGGCGCGATCTTCGCCGTGGGCCGCCTGTGGGACGCGGTGCTCGACCCGGTCATCGGCACGTGGAGCGACCGCACGCGGACGCGGCTCGGCCGCAGGCGCCCGTTCATGATTGCGGCCATTCCCCTCGCGGCCGTCACCTTTCTCATGATCTGGAGCCCACCCGCGGCTCTGTCCGAAACCTGGACGACCGCATGGGTCGTCGTCGGGCTCTTCGGCTTCTACGCCGGCTTCTCGGCCTATGCGATTCCGCACTTCGCGCTCGGCGCGGAGCTCGTCGACGACTACCACGATCGGAGCCGCGTCTACGGCGTGCGAAACGCGGCCTTCATGCTCGGGCTCATCCCCGCCTTCGGCTGCCTGCAGCTGGTGAACAACGCGGCGGATCCCCGCGCGACGGCGATGCTCGTGGCGATCGCGGGCGCGGTGTCGTTCACGCTCATCCTGCTCGTTCCGCTGCGCGTCGCGGAGCGCAGGGAGTTCCAGCTTCGCGACGGGTCGACGTCGATGCGGGCGATGGCCGACGTGCTGCGCAACGCGCACGCGCGTCGCATTCTCGCCGTGCAGTTCCTCGACAGCCTGGGCATCGGCGTGATCGGCGTGCTCGGGCCGTATCTCGCGCAGTACGTGGTGAAGCGCACGGACCTGATCGCGGCGCTTCCGGGCGTGTACACGGCGTTCCTGCTGATTTCGATCCCGCTCTGGGTGCACGCGTCGCGCCGCTTCGGCAAACGCCAGGCCTGGACCGCGGCGATGATCGGCATGGCCTTCTCGTTCGGCGCGACGATCTTCGTCGCCGAGAACGACGTCGCCTTGATCCTCTCCCTGCTCGTGCTCGCGGGGCTCTTCGGCGGCTGTGGCGGTCCGATCGGCGCCTCGATGCTGGCCGACGTGATCGACGCCGACGAGCGCGAGACCGGCGAGCGCAAGGAAGGCGCGTACACCGCCGGGTTTACGTTCGCATTTCAGGTCGGGAACGGCATCACGGTCGCGCTGGTTGGACTTGCGCTCGGACTCTCGGGCTTCGTTCCGAACGCGGAGCAGACGCCGCTGGTCGAGTGGACGATGAAGGGGCTCTTTGCGGGAACGCCGTTCGTGATGCTGCTCATTGGCGCGCTGACGCTTCGCCGCTACACGCTCGACGAGGCGGAGCACGCGCGCATCCGCGCGCGCCTGCTGGAGGCGCGTGCCGCCACGTCCCCCTGAGCGAGCCGCGTGTTACCATCCGGGCCCGAACGCCGACGGAGGTGAACGAACATGAAGATCGCAAAGGACGTCACGCGGCTGATCGGAAACACGCCGCTGGTCCAGCTGAACAAGGTGACGAAGGGCGCGAAGGCGCGCATCGTCGCGAAGCTCGAGGCGCAGAACCCCGCCAACAGCGTCAAGGACCGCATCGGCGCGGCGATGATCGACGCCGCCGAGCGCGCGGGGAAGATCACGCCGGGCAAGTCGACGCTCGTCGAGCCCACGTCGGGAAACACGGGCATCGCTCTCGCCATGGTCGCTGCGGCGCGCGGCTACAAGCTGATCCTCACCATGCCCGACACGATGTCTCGCGAGCGGCGCGCGGTGCTGCGCGCGTACGGCGCGAAGCTCGTGCTGACGCCGGGCGCGGATGGGATGAGCGGCGCGATCAAGACCGCGGAGGAGCTCGCGGCGCGCATTCCCGACAGCTACATCCCCCAGCAGTTCAAGAACCCGGCGAATCCCGCGGTGCACCGCGAGACGACCGCGCTCGAGATCTGGAACGACACCGACGGCGAGGTCGACTACCTGGTGTCGGGAATCGGCACGGGGGGTACGCTGACTGGTGTCGCGCAGGTTCTGAAGGCGAAGAAGCCGGGCTTCAAGGCGATCGCGATCGAGCCGGCCGAGAGCCCGGTGATCTCGGGCGGCAAGCCCGGCAAGCACAAGATCCAGGGCATCGGCGCCGGCTTCATCCCCGAGATCCTCGACACGACGCTGATCGACGAGGTCGTGAAGGTCTCGAGCGAGCAGGCGATCGAGATGGCGCGGCGGCTCGCGACGGAAGAGGGCCTGCTCTCGGGCATCTCGTCCGGCGCCGCGGTCGTGGCCGCGCTCGAGATCGCGAGCCGGCCGGAGGCCGCGGGAAAGCTGATCGTCGTGATCCTGCCGAGCTTCGGGGAGCGCTATCTGTCGACGGTGCTGTTCGAGCACCTCGCGTACGACGGGAGCGATCCGGTCTGACAGCGGGCCCGAAGCGAAGCCTGCGCAGCCGCAAGAAGATCGTCGATTCGGCGCGACAGGTCTTCTTCGAGCAGGGCTTCGAGAAGGCGAACCTCGACGAGGTGGCGCGGAGGGCCGGCCTCGCCAAGGGGACGATCTACCGGCACTTCGAGAGCAAGGCCGAGCTCTACGTCGAGATCCTGGCGCAGAACGCCGACACGTTCGTCGAGCGCATGGCGCGCGTGATCGATCCGAAGGTTTCGGCGGCGGAGCAGATCCGCCTGCTCGCGCGCTTCTACTTCGATCACTACACGACCCAGCTCGAGTACTTCCGGATCTTCTGGGCGATCGACAATCAGCGGCTGATCGGGCAGCTGCCGCCGAACCTGGTCGCGCTCGTGACGGACGTCTGGAAGCGCGCCCTGAACCTGCTCGCGGGCGTGATCGAGCGCGGCGTGGCCTCGGGCGAGCTCGAGCCCTGCGACCCGTGGCTCAGCGCGAGCGTGGTCTGGGTCGGGGCCAACGCCGTGATCCAGACGCTCGAGGTTCCGGAGCGGCGAGCCTTGTGGGAAAGGGACGTCGGGCTTGTGTACCGCGAGACGATCGAGCTCTTCCTGCGCGGCCTCGAGAAGCGTCCCGCCCCGGTTCGTTGACAAGCCCGGGACCGTCGGGAAAACTCAAAAGCTGGAAATGTGACCCTGAGTCACTTTTGGCTCCGGGTTTGGCCCAGTGGCCCTGGTCCAGTGGGGAGGAGAGGACATGGAACTCACGGAACGCGTGTACGCGATCGTCGGCGAGCAGCTCGGAGTGGAGAAGGAGACTCTGGTTCCAGAGGCCAACCTTCTGGACGATCTCGGCGCGGATTCCCTGGACGTGGTCGAGCTGGTGATGGCGATCGAAGAGGAGTTCGGTATCGAGGTGCCGGATTCCGACGCCGAGAACATCCGCACGCTGGGCGACATCACGTCCTACATCGAGGCGCACGTAGAGTCCGCCGCGTGAGTGTCCTGATCCGCGGGACCGGCTCCGCGCTGCCGGAGCGGGTGATCACGAACGCCGACCTCGAGAAGCTGGTCGACACCAATGACGAGTGGATCGTCACTCGCACGGGGATCAGCGAGCGGCGCATGATGGCGCCGGAAGAGGCGACCAGCGACATCGTGACCCGCGCCGCGCAGCGCGCGCTCGAGCAGGCGCGGCTCACGCCGGAAGACCTCGACCTGCTCATCGTCGCGACCTGCACGCCGGACACGTTCACGCCGGCGACCGCGAACCACGTGCACCGCAACCTCTGCAAGGGGCTGTCGATCCCAGCGTTCGACGTGAACGCGGCGTGCTCGGGCTTCGTGTACGGGCTCGAGGTCGCGACCAGCATGCTGAAGTCCGCCGGCTACAAGCGCGTGCTCCTCGCCGGCGGAGAGGGCCTGACGCGCTTCATGGACTACCAGGAGCGGACCGTCTGCATCCTGTTCGGTGACGCCGCGGGCGCCGTCGTGCTCGAGCGCAGCGATGCGCCGGGCGGCGTGCTCGCCACCACGATCCGCTCCGACGGGCAGTTCTCCGATCTGATCCAGATCCCCGGCGGCGGCGCGCGCCGTCCCGCTTCGGAGTACACGCTCGCGCAGCGCGAGATGTTCGTGCGCATGAAGGGCGCGCAGGTCTTCAAGGTGGCAGTCCAGTCGATGGAGCAGGTCGCGCGCGACACCCTCGACAAGGTCGGCTGGAAGATCGACGACGTCGACTGGGTGATCGCGCACCAGGCGAACCAGCGCATCCTCACCGCGGTGGCGGACCGCCTCGAGGTTCCGTCCGAGAAGATGCCGACGAACCTGCAGGTGCGCGGGAACACGTCGGCGGCGTCGATTCCGGTCCTGCTCGACGAGTGCAACCGCGCGGGCCGCTTCAAGACCGGCGACAAGGTGCTCATGGTCGCCTTCGGTGGCGGACTCACCTGGGGCGCGTGCGCGCTGGAGTGGGTTCAGACGCCGTAGCGCGCGCGCAACGCGTCGACGTACTCGGTCGGGAACGAGAGGCGCGCGCTCTCGCGCAGGATCTTGCCCAGATAGACCGCGTGCGGAGCGAATCGTCCCTTGTCGCGCACGGCGTAGGTCGTCACCTCGTGGGCGACTCCGCCATCGTCCAGCACCGTTCGCACCACGCGGTCGTAGCCGCCCTCCCAGCGGTCGAGTCGCGTGAGATCGCCGTCGCCCATCTCGTACACGAGCCCCCAGACGGTCTCGTCGGCGTCGGGCACGATGTCGGCGGTTCCGCCCTTCCAGCGAGACGCGGAGTAGTGCGTGAAGTCGAGCCGGTGCCCCGGCAGGCGTGCGCGGAAGAGCGGCCGCGAACCGGGACAACGCTCGCGCATCTGCGCTTCGTCCAGGTTCGATCCGTAGGCGAAGTAGAGCTCGCGCTTCAGCGCTTGATCCAACGCGAGCTCACCAGCGCGACGACCAGAAACGAGCCCACCATCAGCCATGGCGTCTTGCCGTCGAGGTGCGCGCGAACGCGCTCGGTGACGTAGTCGGGGCCGGCTCCCGGCGGTGGCGTTTCGAGCATGACCGGCAGCGAGTAGAGCATCGCGACGATCACGTACAGGACGAATCCCGCGAGCAGGAAGAGGGTGATGCGGGGAACGAAGGACGGCGGACGCGTCGGTATGGGACTTTTCTGCACGGCCTTCAGATAGGCGGGCTTGTCACTCGATGCAAGTCCGGCGACCTTCTCGGGTGACATGGCGATCGACTGGGCCGAGATCCAGAAGGACATGGACGCGCAGCTCGAGCGCGCGGGCGTCGCGGACCACGCGGACGTCGGCTTGGACCGGGCGCAAGTCGAGACGCACGCCGCCGAGATCGCGTCGGGCCGGCTCTCGAAGCACACGAACGCCGTTTCCGGCGAGGTCCGCGTGGCGGACCACGCACACGTCGAGAGCCTGGAGCGCCTCGGCGCCGGCGAGCGCGCCGAGCTCGCGCAGCTGGGCGCCGACGCGATCGCGCGCGGCCGCGTCGCGGTCGCGGTGCTGAACGGCGGAATGGCGACGCGCTTCGGCGGCGACGTGAAGGGCATCATCGAGGCCGTCCGCGGCCGGACGTTCCTCGAGGTGAAGCTGGCGCAAGCGCGCCGCTTCGGCGCCGTCCCGTTCCTGATCATGAACAGCTTCGCGACCCACGCGCGAACTCTCTCGTTCCTCGCGCAACGCGGGCTCGCCGACACCGCCGAGGTCTTCCTGCAGAGCGTCAGCCTGCGGCTGACACCGAGCGGTGATGTGCTGCGCGACGCGGAAGGGCGCGTGTCGCTCTACGCGCCCGGGCACGGCGACTTCCCCGGAAGCCTGCGTCGCTCGGGTCTGCTCTCGCGGCTGCGTTCGCGCGGCGTCCAGACGCTCGTTCTGTCGAACATCGACAATCTCGGCGCGGAGCTCGACCCGGTGGTGATCGGCTACCACCTGGCGCGCGGGCGCGCACTCACCGCCGAGCTGGCCGCGACGCTTCCCGGTGACGTCGGCGGCGCGCCGGCCTTCGTGGGCGAGCGCCTGCAGATCGTCGAGGGCTTCCGTTTCCCGGCCGGCTTCGACTTTGCGACCGTTCCGTTCATGGCCACGAACACGTTCGCGCTCTCGCTCGACCTGCTCGAGCAGGAGTTCCCCCTGTCCTGGTTCTACGTCGAGAAGTCGGTCGACGACCGGACGGCGGTGCAGATGGAGCGGCTCGTGAACGAGCTCTCGAGCTTCGTCCCGACCAGCTACCTCGCGACGCCGCGCAGCGGTCCCGCCGGCCGCTTCTTCCCGATCAAGACCCGCGCCGACCTCGAGGCACTCCGCGCCGACGAGGGACTCGTCCGCCGCTTCGCCGGGATATGATGTCGGCCGATGCCGAAGAAGCTTCTCCTCGTCGACGCGAGCTCGAGCATCTTCCGCGCCTTCTTCGCGATCCCCGCGCTGACGAATAGCGCGGGCGTCCCGACCAACGCCGCGCTCGGCTTCACCACCATGCTGCAGAAGCTCCTGCGCGAGAGCCGGCCCGACTACGTGGCCGTGGTCTGGGATTCTCCCGGACCGAAGCGACGCAAGGCGGTGTACCCGGCCTACAAGGCGACGCGCGAGTCCACCCCGGACGACCTGCGCGCGCAGTTTCCTTGGATCCGGAAGATCGTCGACGCGTACCGGCTTGCCGCGCTCGAGTTCGACGGCGAGGAGGCCGACGACGTGATCGCCGCGCTCGCGCGCTCCGCGGAACGAGCGGGCCTCGTGGTCGAGATCGCCTCGACGGACAAGGACCTGATGCAGCTCGTCTCCGGCGACGTGACGCTCGTCGACACCATGCGCGACCGGCGCTTCGGACCCAAGGAGGTCGAGGAGCGCTTCGGCGTTCCGCCCGCGCAGATGCTCGACCTGCGCGCGCTGATCGGCGACGCGTCGGACAACATCCCGGGCGTGAAGGGGATCGGCGAGAAGGGCGCCGCACAGCTCCTGCGCGAGCACGGCACGCTCGAGGCGCTCCTCGCCCATCCCGATGCGATCTCGAACAAGCGCGCGCGCGAGGCGCTGCGCTCCGGTGCCGAGATGGCGCGCCTCTCGCGCGAGCTCTCCCGGCTCCGCGAAGACCTGCCCGTGGCGTTCGACCCCGAGGCGATGGCGCGGCGCGAGCCGGACTCCGCTGCGCTCGCGGCGCTCTTTCGCGCGCTCGGCTTCAAGCGCCTGCTCGACGAGATCGACGCACCCGATCCCGGTGGACCGGTCGCGGCGGCCGCCGACGCTGCCGATCCGACGACGCGCGTGGTCGGCGCGGGCGCGGAGCTCGGAGCGCTTGCGCTCGACCTGTCGCGCGCGCCGAGCCTGGCGCTCGAGGTCGCGCTCGAGCCCGACGACGCGATGCGCGGCGAGCTCGTGGCGCTCGCGCTCGCGGGCTCCGCGCACGACGCGGTCCTGATTCCCGCGCGCGGTGGCGACGTCGGCGCGGTGCTCGAGACGCTGCGCGGTCTGCTGGAGGATCCCGAGCGCCGCTTCGTCGGCAGCGATCTGAAGCGCGCCGCGATCGCGCTCGAGCGGCGCGGCGTGCGGGTTTCGGGCGCGCTTCGCGACGTCGCGGTCGCGGCCTACGTCGCGAATCCCGCGCAGCCCGTGGATCGGCCAGACATCCTGGCGAAGACGTATCTCGGCCAGAGCTTCATGCTTGCCGAGGACCGCTTCGGACGCGGGGCGAAACGGCGTCCGCTCGATCAGGTCCCCGACGCGGAGCTCGCCGCGCAGCTCGGATCGCAGGCGGCGCTCGACCAGGCGCTCGCGCCCGCGCTCGAGCGCGAGCTCGAGCGCACCGAGCAGCGCGAGGTGTACGAGCAGATCGAGGTGCCGCTCGTCGGCGTGCTCGCGCGGATGGAGCTCGCGGGCGTGCGCATCGACGAGGCGAAGCTCGTCGAGCTCGGCAAGCGTCTCGAGCACGAGCTCGAGGCGAGCACGCAGCGGATCCATGCGCTGGCCGGCGAGGCGTTCAACATCGGCTCGCCGAAGCAGCTGCAGACGATCCTGTTCGAGAAGCTCGCGCTGCCGCCGACCAAGAAGACGAAGACGGGCTTTTCGACCGACGAGTCCGTGCTCGAGGAGCTCGCGCTCTCGCACGAGCTGCCGCGCGAGATCCTCGCGCACCGCCAGCTCGCGAAGATGAAGAGCACCTACGTCGACGCGCTGCCCACGCTCGTGCATCCCGAGACCGGCCGCATCCATTCGACCTTCAGCCAGACCGTCGCGGCGACCGGACGGCTCTCGTCGTCGAGACCGAACCTGCAGAACATCCCGATCCGCTCCGCGCTCGGGCAGGAGATCCGCGCGGCGTTCGTCCCGGCGGAGGGGCGGGTGCTGCTCTCGGCCGACTACAGCCAGATCGAGCTGCGCATCATGGCGCACCTGTCGCAGGATCCCGAGCTCGTGAAGGCCTTCCGCGAGGGCGCCGACATCCACGTGCGCACGGCATCGCAGGTCTTCGGCACGCCCGAGGCCGAGGTCACGCCCGAGCAGCGCGCGCGCACCAAGGCGATCAACTTCGGGATCATCTACGGCCAGTCGGGCTTCGGGCTGGCTCGGACGCTGGGGATCTCGCAGTCCGAGGCGCGCGAGCAGATCGAGGCGTACTTCGCGCGCTATCCCGGCGTGCGCAGCTTCATCGAAGCGGCGATCGAGAGCGCGCGGGAGGCCGGCTACGCCCGCACCCTGGCCGGGCGCCGCCGCTACCTGCCCGACCTGCGCTCCCAGAACCGGCCCGTCCGCCAGGCGGCCGAGCGGATGGCCGTGAACTCCGTCATCCAGGGTACCGCCGCCGACGTGATCAAGCGCGCCATGGTCCAGCTCGACGCCGACCTGCGCGCGGGCGCCGTTCCGAGCGCCCGGATGATCCTTCAGGTCCACGACGAGCTGGTTTTCGAGGTCGCGCCGGGCGATCTCGCGGCCCTGAGGGAGAAGGTGCTCACGCGCATGCAGAACGCGGCCGAACTCTCCGTCCCGATGGTCGTCCATGTGGGCTCGGGGCCCAACTGGCTCGCTGCCCATTGAGAAAATCCCCGTTTCCACGGGGTACTGGCCGAATTCGGCGGCGCGGGCGATGGTCGAAGCGGTGGGCGAACAAGACCGGAAGGAAAAGGCGCGCGTGGATGCCGTGACCACCTTGGGTCGGCTGCCGGGGCTTGCCCGGATCGACAGTGCGAGCCAGACCGATGCGGAGCTCATCCGCGACGCCCAGGCCAACGATCACGCCGCCTTCGAGGCGCTGGTCCGACGCTACGCCGAGCGCGCCTTCCGCGCAGCTTACCGGGTGGTCAGGGACCAGCAAGCCGCCGAGGAAGTCCTGCAAGAGGCCATGATCAAGGCCTACCGCGCGCTGCCGCGCTTCGAGGCGCGCTCGTCCTTCTACACGTGGCTGTACCGAATCACGGTGAACCTCGCGCTCGACCGGCGCCGCCGCGGCAAGCGCGAGCAGACCGTCGAATGGGACGACGCGATCGCGCACGAGGT
>CAZMKX010000093.1:0-9402 GCA_964566375.1 uncultured Myxococcales bacterium | reverse complement strand
CCGAAGGTCGGACGGAACGACCCGTGCCCGTGCGGATCCGGCAAGAAGTTCAAGAAGTGTCACGGGGTCGCGGGCTAGCGTGGCGGTCGAAGTTCCGGGCTTTCTCGCCGCGGGCATCGCCTGCGGCATCAAGCCGAGCGGCAAGCCGGATCTCGCGCTGATCGTCTCCGATCGGCTCGCATCCGCCGCCGCCGTCTTCACGACCAGCCGGTTTCCGGGCGCGCCCGTCGTCGTCTCGCGCGCGCACATCCGCAGCGGCGTCGCGCGCGGCGCGATCGTGAACAGCGGCGTTTCGAACGTTGCGAACGGCGCGCGCGGGCTCGCGGACGCGACCGAGATGACGCGGCTCCTCGCCGCCGAGATCGGCGCGCGCCCGCGCGAGATCCAGGTGGCGTCGACGGGCGTGATCGGGCGCCGGCTGCCGATGGACAAGCTCCGCGACGGCGTTCCGCGCGCGGCGGCCGCACTCTCGACGCGCGGCTTCGAGGCCGCCGCAGAGGCGATCCTCACCACCGACAGCGTGCCGAAGCTCGTGCAGCAGCGCGCGCGCGGATTCACGCTCGCAGGCATGGCGAAGGGCGCGGGCATGATCATGCCGCGCATGGCGACGATGCTGTCGTTCATCGTCACCGATCTCGCCGTCGAGCCCGCCTTCCTGCGCAACGCGCTTCGCGATGCGGTCGGCCCCACGTTCAACGCGCTCACCATCGACGGCGAGACCAGCACCAGCGATACGGTGCTCGTGCTCGCCAACGGCGCCGCGGGGAACCGGCCGGTCTCGGCCGGCTCCGCGCGCGGCAAGGAGTTCGCGCGCGCGCTGCTCGAGCTCTGCCGCGAGCTCTGCTACCGGCTCGCGCGCGACGGCGAAGGCGTGACCAAGCTCGCGACGATCGCGGTGTCCGGCGCGCGCAGCGACGCAGATGCCGACCGCGTCGCGCGCAGCGTGGCGAACTCGGCGCTCTTCAAGACCGCGCTCTTCGGGGGCGACCCGAACTGGGGACGCATCATCCAGGCGATCGGCGCGGCGGGCGTGAAGCTCTCGCCCGCGAAGGTCGACGTGCGGATCGGCGGCGTGCAGATGCTCCGCGGCGGCGAGCCGTCGGCCGGCGCGAGCGGGCTGCGCCGCGCCGAGCGCGCGATGAGGAAGAAGGAGGTCCCGATCGAGATCTCCGTCGGCGGCGGCTCGGGAAGGGCGCGCATGCTCACGACCGACTTCTCGTACGAGTACGTGCGCGTCAACGCCGAGTACACCACCTAGCGTCGGGGGAGGGCGGGCCATCTTCCGTCACGTCGTCGTCTTTCGCTGGAAGCCGGGGACGAGCGCTGCGGATCTCGCGGCGCTCGACCGCGCGCTCGCGGCGCTTCCCGCGCTGGTGCCGCAGATCCGTGCGTACCGCTACGGCGCGGACGCGAAGGTGAGCGAGGGCAACTTCGACTTCGCGATCGTCGCGGACTTCGACGACGTCGAGTCGTTCCGCGCCTACGTCGTTCACCCCGCACACCAGCGGCTCGTCGCCGAAGCCATCCGACCGCTCGTGGCCGAACGCGCCGCGGTGCAGTTCCGGATCGACGCGCGATGATCGAGGTCGTGCTCGTCCGGCACGCGCAGCCGGACTGGGAGCCGCACGGCCGAGCGGTCGATCACCCGGCGCTCTCCACCCTCGGCCGCCAGCAGGCGGAGGCGCTGGCCGGCGCCCTCGCGGGGGAGCGCTTCGACGCCTGCTACACCAGCACGCTCCAGCGCGCGATCGAGACCGCCGCGCCCGTCGCCGAGCGCCTCGGCGTCGCGTTCGAGCGCTGCAGCTGGCTCGACGAGCTGCGGCTGCCGACGCTCGAGGGCCGGACAGCGGAGGAGGTCGAACAGTTCTTCGCCGGCGCGCGCGCGCGCGATCTCGAGCGCTGGTGGGACGGGATGCCCGGCGGCGAATCGTTCCGACACCTGTACGAGCGCGTCTCCGGAGGCGTCGAGACGCTGCTCTCGGGCTCCCACGGGATGCGCATCCACTCGAACTCGGGGTTCCGGCTCTGGCACCCCCCTGCGGACGACCTGCGGCTGCTGATCGTGGCGCACGAGGGCACGATCGCGGTGATCCTGTCGCGGCTCCTGGACGTGGAGCCGGTCTCCTGGGCGTGGGTGCGGTTCTCGAGCTACTGGGCGGCGATCACCCGCCTGGTGACCGTGCCGATCGCGGACGGCTACGCCTTCTCGCTGCGCGCCTTCAACGACATCGGGCACCTGCTTCCGCTGGGACCGCCCCCGGGCGGCCGACGAGGCTGAAATTCTTTTGATTCCACGGGCTTGTAGTTGAGCAGAAGCGGGGCTTCTGCTATACGACCGACCATCCATCACGCCCCGTCCGCTCCGGGTCGTACCGCCCTTCTCGCGCTTGGCGAGACCGGTACGATGAGCGGCGGCAATGGGCCGAGGGGCGGAAGCAAAACCCGAGTACGGAGCACCCTGTCCACATGAGCGCTACCCCCGTCTCCATGCGAGACCTGCTCGAGGCCGGCGTCCACTTCGGCCACCAGACCCGCCGTTGGCACCCCGCGATGAAGCCGTTCATCTACGGCGAGCGGAACGGCGTCCACATCATCGACTTGCAGCACACGCTGCCGCGCTTCCGCGACGCGATCGACTTCATCGTCGAGACCGTCGCCAGCGGCGGCTCGGTGCTCTTCATCGCGACCAAGCGCCAGGCGCAGGACATCGTCGCGGAGCAGGCGCGGGCCTGCGGAATGCCGTTCGTCCACCGGCGCTGGCTGGGCGGAATGCTGACGAACTTCCGCACGATCCGGAAAGGCATCGAGCGCTACAAGGAGCTCAACGAGCTGCTCGGCGCGGACGAGGCCACGTCGCCGCTCTCGAAGAAGGAGCGCTCCCGGCTCGTGCGCGAGCAGCTGAAGCTGCACAAGGCCTTCGAGGGAATCGCCGACATGGAGCGCGTTCCCGACGCGGTGTTCGTGATCGACGTGCGCCGCGAGGCGATCGCGATCCTCGAGGCGCGCCGGCTCGGCATCCCGGTCATCGCCGTCGTCGACTCGAACTGCGATCCGTACGGCGTCGACCTCACGATCCCCGGCAACGACGACGCGCTGCGCGCCATCCAGCTCTACTGCGAGAAGGTCGCCGAGGCCGTTCGCGAGGGGAAGGAGCTGCACAACGCGCGGATCGTCGAGAGCCGCACGGAGAGCCGCGACTCCGAGGAGTCGGCGCCCAAGCACGGCAAGCGCGTGGTCGAGATCACGCAGCCTGCCCGCCGGCCCGCGCGCATGGAGCGCATGGCCGAGGAGCGCCGACGCGAGGTCGTCGAGGCCGCCGCGGACTTCGCGCTCGGCCTGACGGATTCCCCGGTGCCGCCGGTCGAGGACGAGCCGGTCGAGGGTGCGGCCGACCCGGCCGCCGAGCCGACCGAGCCGCCGGCGGCGTGACGCGCGGATCAACGAGCAGAGCGGAAGCAGGAAGAGGAAGGGGACACGCACGTGGCCGAAATCTCGGCAGCGCAGGTGAAGGATCTCCGCGAGCGAACGGGCGCGGGGATGATGGATTGCAAGAAGGCTCTCGCCGAGGCGAGCGGCGATTCCGCGCGCGCGGCCGAGATCCTGCGCGAACGCGGGATCGCGAAGGCGAGCAAGCGCGCGGGGCGCGCCGGCTCCGAGGGCCGCGTGGTCGCGGTGGTGTCGGCCGACGGTCGCGCCGGCGGCCTGATCGAGCTCAACTGCGAGACCGACTTCGTCGCGAAGACGGACGACTTCACGAACCTCGGCGAGGCGCTCGCGCGCGTCGTCGCGGAGAAGGCGCCGGCCAGCGTCGACGCACTGCTCGAATCGTCCGTCGGCGGCGAGACGCTGCGCGACGCGGTGAGCAGCGCGGTCACCAAGCTCGGCGAGGATCTCGTCGTGCGACGGCTCGAGCGGCTGCAGTCGCCGCAGTCGGGCTTCGTGGCCGCGTACGTTCACGCGGGCGGCAAGATCGGCACGCTCGTCGCCGTCGAGTCGGACCAGCCGACGAAGCCGGAGGTGCGCGCGCTCGCACACAACGTCTGCATGCACGTCGCGGCGACGAGCCCCGCGAGCCTCTCGCGCGACGATCTGCCCAAGGCGGTGGTCGACGCCGAGCGGAGCGTCCTGACCAAGCAGGCGCAGAGCGAGGGCAAGCCCGCCAACATCATCGAAAAGATGATCGAGGGCCGGCTGACCAAGTTCTTCAAGGAAGTCGTCCTGCTCGAGCAGGGACTGGTGATGGATCCGGACAAGACCGTGAGCAAAGCGGCCCAGGAGGCCGGCGCGAAGGTCGTCGGCTTCCGGCGCTTCCAACTCGGGGAAGCCGGCGAGGAATGACACCGGTCTACAAGCGCGTTCTGCTGAAGATCTCCGGGCAGAGCCTCGCGGGCGAGCGGGGCTGGGGGATCGACTCGAAGACGATTCAGAAGACCGCGCGCGAGATCTGTGAGCTCTCCGGCCTGGGCGTCGAGCTCGGCGTCGTCTGCGGCGGCGGAAACATCATCCGCGGGATCACGGCCTCCGCCGAAGGCATCAACCGCACGGCGGCCGACTACATGGGCATGCTGGGCGGCGTGATCAACGCGCTCGCGCTCCAGGATGCGCTCGAGAAGTGCGGCGCGGACACGCGCGTGCTCTCCGCGATCGAGATCAAGCAGGTCGCGGAGCCGCACATCCGGCGACGCGCGATCCGGCACCTCGAGAAGGGGCGGATCGTGATCTTCGCGGCCGGCACCGGCAATCCGTTCTTCACCACCGACACCGGCGCAGCGCTGCGCGCGATGGAGATCGGCGGCGAGATCCTGCTGAAGGGGACGCGCGTCGACGGTGTCTACGATTCCGACCCCGAGAAGAACCCGCAGGCCCGGCGCTTCGACCGCGTGAGCTACCGCGAGTTCCTGCACCAGAACCTCGGCGTGATGGATTCGACGGCGATCTCGCTGTGTCAGGACAACAAGCTGCCGATCGTGGTCTTCAACATGAGCGTGCCCGGGAACATCCTGCGCGTGGTCTCCGGGGAGGCGATCGGCACGCTCGTCACGGCCTGAATCTCACGGCCTCTGGGGGAGTAAAGCGCATGCTCGACGAGAACAGCGAACTGGTCCTCTCCGAAGCGAAGCAGGAGATGCAGAAGAGCCTCTCCGGCATGACGCACGATCTCGGCAAGATCCGGACCGGCCGCGCGAATCCAGCGCTGCTCGAAGGGCTGACCGTCGACTACTACGGAACGCCGACGCCGCTCAAGAAGCTCGCGCAGCTCAATGCCCCGGAGGCGCGGCTGATCACCATCCAGCCGTTCGACCGCAGCGCCATCTCGGAGATCGAGAAGGCGGTACACAAGGCGAACCTCGGCGTCTCCCCGGTCTCCGACGGGAAGATCGTGCGCGTGCCGATCCCGGAGCTCACCGAGGAGCGACGCAAGGATCTCGTGAAGCAGGTGAAGAAGCTCGGCGAGGACCACAAGGTGGGCGTGCGCACCGCGCGCCGCGACGCGATCGCGATGGCCAAGGAGATGCAGAAGGACGGCGATCTGTCCGAGGACGACTCGCGCCACCTGCAGGAGAAGATCCAGAAGCTGACCGACGACTTCATCGCCCAGATCGACAAGTCGGTCGAGGCGAAGGAAGCCGAGCTGCTGAAAGTCTGAGGAGTCCGCGTGCACAGGCTCGACGCCAGCAAGATCCCGCGCCACGTCGCGATCATCCCGGACGGGAACGGTCGCTGGGCGGAGGCGCGCGGCCTGCCGCGGGTCGCCGGCTATCGGAACGGCGCGGAGGTCGTTCGCGCGGTCGTGCGGGCCGCGCACGAGCTCGGCGTGCAGTGGCTGACGTTCTACGCGTTCTCGACGGAGAACTGGGCGCGACCCCGCGAGGAGGTCGACGCGGTCATGAACTATCTCGAGGAGTACCTCGAACGCGACGCCGACGAGCTGGCGTCGAACGGGATCCGCGTCGACGCGATCGGTCGGCTCGGCGACCTCTCGCCGCGCATCCAGGCGCTGATCCGCGCGCTTTCCGCGCGCACGAAGGGCAACGACGAGATGCGGCTGGTCTTCGCGCTCTCGTACGGCGCGCGCACCGAGATCACCGACGCCGTGCGGGCGATCGCGCGCGCGGTCGAGCAGGGAAACCTGGAGCCGGACGCGATCGACGAGAAGTGCGTCCAGGCGCACCTGTACGCGCCCGAGCTTCCCGACCCCGATCTGCTGATCCGGACCGGCGGAGAGCTCCGGCTGTCGAACTTCCTGCTCTGGCAGGTGGCCTACACCGAGCTGTGGAAGAGCGACGTGCTCTGGCCGGACTTCACGAAGAGCGATCTGGTCGAGGCGCTCTCCGCTTTCCAGCAGCGCGAGCGCCGCTTCGGCCGAACGGGAGCGCAGGCGCGCGAGCCGGGATCGTGAAGCGCATCGCGCTGCTCGGCTCGACGGGCTCGATCGGCACGCAGACGCTGGACGTGATCGCGCGCTTCCCCGGGAAGCTGCGCGTCGTGGCGCTCGCGGCGGGCCGCTCGGTCGAGCTCCTGATCCAGCAGTGCAAGCAGTTCGCGCCGGAGCTCGTCTCCGTGCAGCGCGACGAGGACGCCGCGCTGGTGCGCGAGGCGCTGGGCGACGCCGCGCCGCGCGTGGTCTCGGGCCCGGCGGGCCTCTGCGAGGTGGCGACGCACGACGCGGAGCTCGTGATCGGCGCACTGGTCGGCAGCGCGGGCCTCGAGCCGGTGGTCGCGGCGCTGCGCCGCGGCAGCGACGTCGCGCTCGCGAACAAGGAGGTCCTCGTCACCGGCGGTCCGCTGGTCCTGGCGGAGGCGCGCCGGAGCGGCGCGAGGCTCCTGCCGCTCGACTCCGAGCACGTCGCGATCGCGCAGTGCCTGGCCGGCCAGCGCAGCGCCTCCGTGCGCAAGATCTGGCTGACCGCCTCCGGCGGGCCGTTCCGCGGCGCGTCGGACGAGGCGCTCGCCAGCGCGCGACCCGCGCAGGCCCTGGCGCACCCGAACTGGGAGATGGGCGCGAAGATCACGATCGACTCGGCGACGCTGATGAACAAGGGCTTCGAGGTGATCGAGGCGCGCTGGCTCTTCGATCTCGCCCCCGAGCGGATCGGCGTGCTCGTGCACCCGGAGAGCATCATCCACTCCCTGGTCGAGTTCGAAGACGGGAGCTGGCTCGCGCAGCTGGGCGTCCCCGATATGCGCATTCCCATTTCGTACACTCTCGGGATGCCGGAACGTCTGCCGATCGCCGACGTCGCCCCGCTCGACCTGGTGGCGCTGGGCGCGCTGCACTTCGAGGCGCCCGACCTGGCGCGCTTCCCGGCCCTGCGCCTCGCGTTCGAGGCACTCGCTGCGGGGGGAACGGCGCCCGCTGCCCTGAACGGCGCGAACGAAGTCGCGGTTTCGGCCTTCCTGTCGCAAGAGCTTCCGTTCACGGGGATCGCCGCGGTCGCCGAAGAGGTACTGACGAGCTTGCCGGTCCTCCCGGGACGCTCGCTCGAGGAGATCCGCGACGTCGATGAACAAGCCCGCCGGCTCGCACGTCGGTGGATCGAGGAGCGTGCCCCGTGAACCTGCCCGGCGTCTTCGACTTCCTGATCCCGTTCGTCCTGCTGCTCGGCGTGCTGATCTTCATCCACGAGCTCGGCCACTTCGCCGTCGCGAAGTGGCTCGGCGTGAAGGTGGAGAAGTTCTCGATCGGCTTCGGGCCGTCGCTCTTCGCACGCAAGGTCGGTGAGACCGAGTACGTCGTCGCGGCTCTGCCGCTGGGCGGCTTCGTGAAGATGCTGGGCGAGGTTCCCGGCGAGGAGCTGGACGCAGACGATGCGGGCCGCGCGTTCAACCTGAGGCCGGTCTGGCAGCGCATCGCGATCGCGCTCGCCGGCCCGGCGATGAACCTGATCCTGCCGGTCTTCCTGGTCGCCGCGATCCTGATGAGCGGTGTGCCGACGATCACGTCCCGGATCGGGGGCGTCCTGCCGGGCTCGCCCGCCGACTTCGCGGGCCTGCGCGAGGGCGATCGCGTGCTGGCGGTCGACGGTCACGCGCTCTGGCGCTGGCAGGACCTCGACGAGGCGCTGCGCGCGCCCGGCGCCGCGACGATCTCGCTCGACGTCGAGAACGCGGGCCAGACGCGCACCGTCGCGCTCGCGCGCGAGGCGGGCAAGAACGGCGCCTACACCGACGCGGGTCTCTCCTGGCACGCGCCGACGGCGCGCGTCGGAGTCGTCGATCCCGCGGGCGCCGCAGCGACGGCAGGCCTGCGCACGGGCGATCGGATCGTGGCGCTGAACGGCCAGCCCGTCGCGAACCTGTACGCGCTCGAGCGCGTGCTGCCCCGCGCCACGCCGCCGCTCGAGATCGAGGTATCGCGGCCGCTCGAGGGCACGGCGGAGACGCTTCGAACGACGATCCACGCGCTTCCGGGCGCGCCGAGCCTCGAAGCGCTCGGGCTCGCTCCGGTGGGCGTGCGCATCGCGGCCGTCGAGCCGACCAGCCCGGCGAAACGCGCGGGGCTGCAAGCCGACGACGTGGTGCTCAGCGTGAACGGCGCGCTCGCGACCGGCAGCGAGCAGCTCAAGAACCTGATCTGGGGCAGCGGCGGCGCGGAGCTCACGCTCGCGGTGATTCGCGACGGTCGCGAGCTCGCGCTCACGGCCACGCCGACCGAGCGGCCGATGCCGGTCGACGGCGGAACGGAGACGCACTGGGGTATCGGCGTGTCGCTCGGTCCTACCGACGAGGGCGCCGAGTACCGCGACGAGGTCGTGCGCAATCCCGTCGTCGCGCTCGCGCGCGGTGTGGAACGCACCGGCGAGATCTTCGCGATGATCGTGAGCGGCATCGCGCAGCTCGTCACCGGCCACGTCGGCATGAGCAACCTCTCCGGCCCGATCGGCATCGGCGAGATCGCCGCCGACGCATACAAGTCTTCCTGGGAGCAGTTCGTCTGGCTGATGGCCGTGATCAGCGTGAACCTCGCGATCTTGAACCTGCTGCCGATCCCGGTTCTCGACGGCGGACAGATCGTGCTGGCGGCCGCGGAGGGCATCAAGGGCAGCCCGCTGCCCGCGCGCGCGCGCGACGTGGCGCAGACCGTCGGGCTCTCGCTGATCCTGCTCCTGATGGGCGTCGCGTTCTGGAACGACATCGCGCGCCACTGGTCGGGCGTGGTGCAGTTCTTCTCGACGCTGGGCTAGGGGCGAATGCTGCTCGCGCTCGAGACGAGCGCGGAGCGCGGCTCCGTCGCGCTCTTCGACGCCGATCGCCTGCTTGATGAGGTCTGGCTCGACGCGCGCGAGCGTCACGCGGCGTCGCTGCTCGTCTGCCTCGACCGACTTCTGGCCGAGCAGCGGCGCGGCCTCGACGAGGTCGACCGGATCGCGCTCGCGATCGGGCCGGGCTCGTTCACGGGGC
>CAZMKX010000092.1:0-9407 GCA_964566375.1 uncultured Myxococcales bacterium | reverse complement strand
CGGGGCCCTACGCGCTCGCCGGCCTGCGCGTGCTCGACCTGTCGCGCGCGATCTCGGGGCCGTTCGTCGGACGGCTCCTCGCGGATCTCGGCGCGGACGTGATCAAGGTCGAGCCGCCCGACGGCGACATCTCGCGCCGCTTCGGGATCGAGAAGAACGGCGTGACGGGGCTCTTCCTGCAGCAGAACGCGGGCAAGCGGAACGTCTGCATCGATCTGAAGGACACGCGCGGAGCGGCGCTGGCTGCGGCGCTCGCCGCGCGCGCCGACGTCGTGATCGAGAACTACCGCCCCGGCGTCCTCGACCGGCTCGGGCTCGGCTGGGAGAAGCTCTCGGCGTGCAACGCGCGGCTGGTGATGCTCTCGATCACCGGCTTCGGCAGCGAGGGCAGCGCCGCGAGCCGGCCCGCGTATGCGCCGGTGATCCACGCGGAGTCGGGCTGGGTGGCGCGCCGCGCGGCGCTCTTCGGCGGTCCGCTCGAGGATTCCGCGATGAGCTTCGCGGACTCGATCACGAGCCTGCACGGAATGGTGGCGCTGCTCGCGGCGCTCCGGCTGCGCGACCAGACGGGCGTGGGGCAACACGTCGACGTGTCGATGCTCGACTCGTGGCTCATCACCGACGACTACGTGCACTGGGCGCTCGACGGGGCGTCGGCGCCCGGCCCGCAGGGCGGCGAGATCTGGGACGTACCGGGCGGGCCGCTGATGGTGAACATGCAGCTGCCCGTGCTGTGGCGCGCGCTCAGCGAGACCTACGGCCTGCGCTCGGACGAGCCCGCGAATGCCGACACGACCGCGAAGATCGCCCACCGGCGCGCTTCGATCGCGCGCTGGATCGCGGGCTTCGACTCGCGGGCGGAGCTTTTGAAGGCGCTCGAGCGCGTCGGCGTCGCCTGGGGCGACGTGCGCGACGGCGCAAGCGCGCTCGCATCGCCGGCCGTCACCGAGCGCGGCGTGGTGGCCGAGGTCGACGACGGCGCGGGCGGGAAGCGGCGCGTGATCGACTCGCCGTACCGGTTCTCGGCTGCGTCGGCCGGCGTTCGCGGCGGCGCGTCGCGCGCGGGAGCGCACAATCGCAAGGCGCTCGCGGACTGGCTCGAGCTCGGCGACGCCGCGCTCGACGAGCTCGAGCGCTCGGGCGTGTTGCGCGCCGACGCGGGCGGCGCGGAGGGGAAGCGATGAGCGAGCGGGTGTCCATGCCGAACGGAACGGTGACGTTCGAGCGGACGGTCGAAGGCGTCGCGTGGGTGCGCCTGTCGCGACCGGAACAGGCGAACACGATCAACCTGGAGCTCGGTCGCGATCTGCACGAGGCGGCGCTGCGCTGCGGCGACGATCCGGCGGTACGCGCGGTCGTGCTCACCGGCGAGGGCCGCTTCTTCTGCGCGGGCGGCGACGCGCGCTGGCTCTCCGGGCAAGGCGACGCGCTGCCGCGGGCGGTGCGCGAGGCGACGACGTACATCCACGCCGCGATCTCGCGCTTCGCGCGCATGGATCCGCCGGTGATCGCGGCGGTGAACGGGCCGGCGGCGGGAGGAGGCGTCTGCCTGATCGCGATGTGCGACATCGCGCTGGCCGCGCGGTCGGCGCACTTCTCGATCGCCTTCCCGCAGCTCGGCTTCACGATCGACTGCGGTGGGACCTTCTTCCTGCCGCGCGTGATGGGAGAACGCCGTGCATTCGAGTTCGTGCTCGGCGGGCGGCGTCTCTCGGCGGAGGAGGCCGCCGGCGCGGGCCTGGTGACGCGCGTGATCGACGACGCGCAGCTCCTGACCGAGACGTCGGTGCTGGCTTCGCGGCTCGCGGGCGGCGCGACGCGCGCCCTCGGCGGGATCAAGCGGCTCCTGCGCGCATCGTTCGCCGAGAGTCTCGAGACGCAGCTCGAGAACGAGTCGCGTACGCTCGCCGACACCGTGAAGACGCGCGACGCACGCGAAGGTCTGGCCGCGTTCGGGGAGAAGCGCCCCGCGCGCTTCGAGGGCCGCTAGCCGTGCGCGCCGCGATCGTCGGGATCGGCGAGACGGACTACGTGCGCGGCTCGGAGCGCAGCGCGGTCGACTGGATGCTCGAGGCCGGATATGCAGCGATCGCGGACGCGGGCCTCTCGCCGCACGAGATCGACGGCCTGATTCCGCCGCCGGCCTACACCACGGCGGAAGAGCTGGCGGTGAATCTCGGCATCGAGGATCTGCGCTTCGCGTCGACCGTGCACATGGGTGGCGCGAGCCCGATCGCCGCGCTCGGCCACGCCGCGCGCGCGGTCGAGGCCGGAACCGCGCGACACGTCCTGGTGACCGTCGGCTGGAACGGCTATTCCGCGATGCGGCCGAAGCCGGGCGCGCGAAGGCGCGACAAGCTCGCGATCGGCGCGCTCGAGCAGACGATCCGCGACTTCTACCGGCCGTACGGCGTCGTCCTGCCCGCACAGATGTACGGCTGGATCATGACGCGCTACCGGCTCCTCTACGGCGTTCCGGACGAGGCGCCCGGCGCGGTCGCGGTCGCGTGCCGGAAGCACGCGCAGCTGAACCCGCGCGCGGCCATGCGCGGCCGGCCGCTCTCGATGGAGGAGTACCTCGCATCGCGCTGGATCAGCGAGCCGTTCCGGCTCTTCGACTGCTGCCTCGAGACCGACGGCGCATGCGCGGTCGTGATCAGCACGAGCGAGCGTGCACGCGACCTGCGCCGCACGCCGGTGCGGATCCTCGGCGCCGCCGAAGGACACCCGTATCCCGCCGACGACGTGCCGTCGCGGCCCGACGTGCTCCGCATCGGCCTGCACCAGGCAGCCCCGCGCGCGCTCGCGCAGGCGGGGATCCGCGCCGCCGAGGCCGACTTCCTCGAGCTCTACGACTGCTTCACCTACACCGTTCTGTTGCAGCTCGAGGCGCTCGGCGTCTGCGCAGCGGGAGAAGCGAAGGACTTCGTTCGCGGCGGGCGGATCGAGCTCGGCGGCGCGATGCCGGTGAACACGCACGGCGGGCTGCTCTCGCAGGCGCACGTCTGGGGCATGAACCACGTGGTCGAAGCCGTGCGCCAGCTGCGCGGCGAGGCGGGCGCGTCGCAGGTTCCGGATGCGAAGCTCGGAATCGTCACGGGCTGGGGAGATCTCGGCGACGGAAGCCTCGCGGTGCTCGGGAGGGACGCATGAGCGAACCGACGGCGCGGCGCGACGGTCCGCTGCCACAGCCCGACGACGACCTCGTCGCCGAGTTCTGGGCGCACTGCGCGCGCGAGGAGCTTCGCTTCCAGCGCTGCAGCGCGTGCGGCGACTGGCGTCACTTGCCGCGATTGCGCTGCGCGCGCTGCGGCTCGGGCGAGTTCCGCTGGGAACGGTCGAGTGGCCGCGGGCGCGTGTACTCCTGGACGGTCACGCACCAGGCGCCGCTGCCCGCCTTCGCGGGACGCGTGCCCTACGCGGCGCTCGTCGTGGAGCTCGACGAGGGCGTGCGGATGGTGTCGGGGCTGGTCGAGGCGACGCCCGACGTGCTTCGGCTCGACCTGCCGGTGGAGGTGGTGTTCGAGCGCGTCGGCCCGGACGCCGCGTTGCCGCAGTTCCGCCCGAGGGAGGAGCGATGAGCGATCTCGAGTACGAGAAGCGCGACGGGATCGCGATCCTGACGCTGAACCGCCCGGAGAAGAAGAACGCGATCACGCCCGAGATGATCGTGCGCCTGGCCGAGGCGTTCCGCGATTTCCGTGACGACGACGCGTCGCGCGTCGCGATCCTGACGGGCGCCGGCGACACGTTCACCGCCGGCGCGGACCTCGGGCGACTGATTCCGCTGCTCACCCGAGCGCGCAAGCCCGACGACGACTGGGACCGGCGCATGGTCGAGGACAAGACGCTCTTCGAGAACGCGATCCTGCGAAAGTTCGAGCTGTACAAGCCGGTGATCGCGGCCGTGAACGGAGCGGCGCTCGCCGCGGGCTGCGAGATGATCCAGGCGACCGACATCCGGCTCGCCGCGCCGGAGGCGACGTTCGGGCTCAGCGAGGCCAAGCGCGGCATCGTTCCGGGCGGCGGCTCGCTGGTTCGTCTGGCGCGCCAGATCCCGTACTGCGAGGCGATGCGGATCCTGCTCTTCGGGGATTCGATTCCGGCGAGCGAAGCGCTGCGCATCGGACTGATCAACGAGGTGGTCCCGCGCGAGCAGCTTCTGCCGCGCGCGCTCGAGCTCGCGGCGAAGCTCGCCGCGAACGGACCGCTCGCGCTGCGGAAGATCAAGGAGGCCGTGCTGCGCTCGAGCGGAAGGCCGCTCGACGAGGCGTTCGCGATCGAGGACGAATGCTCGCGCGTGGTGATGCGCTCCGACGACGCGCGCGAGGGACCCCGGGCGTTCATGGAAAAGCGCGCGCCGCGTTTCGTCGGCCGCTGAAAGAGGGAAGGGGAGAGCGATGGAGCTCGAGCTGACCGAGACACAGAACATGATCCGCAGCGCGATCCGCGACTACCTCGCGCGCGAGCTGGAGCCGCTCGTGCCGCAGATGGAGGACGGCTCGCTCCTGCCCTTCGAGCCGCTGCGCAAGATGTCGACCGCGCTCGGTCTGATCGGGCCGGACGACGAGCTCGCGCGGCTGATGAAGGAGGCGCCCGCCGAGGAGATGCTCTCGTTCTTCGTGCCGCGCATCCTGTCGGTCGAGATGTCGCGCGTCTGCGCGGGCGTCGCGCTCGCGCACGGTGCCAGCATCGGCCTGTGCGGCGGCGACATCCGCTCGAAGGGCACAGCCGAGCAGAAGGAGCGCTGGGGCGGACCGATCGCGCGGCTCGAGAAGATCGGCTGCTGGGCGCTGACCGAGCCGCAAGCCGGCTCGGCCGCGATCCGCGACATGAAGTCCACGGCCGTTCGCGACGGCGACCACTACGTGCTGAACGGAACGAAGACGTTCATCAGCAATGCGCCGTACGCGGACATCTTCGTGGTCTACGCGAAGCTCGTCGAGAACGGCACTGAGTCGCCACGCGCGTTCGTGGTCGAGCGCGGCGATCCGGGCCTGGCGACCGGGAAGCCCTTCAAGAAGATGGGCTTCCGCTCGAGCCCCACCGGCGAGGTGTTCCTGTCGGACTGCCGCATTCCTGCGGACCGCCTGCTCGGCGGGGCGCGCGAAGCGAAGAGCTCGACCGTGAAGCAGCGCCTCTCGCGCGAGCGCGTCGGTCTCGTGGCGATCTCGTACGGCATCGCCGAGCGCGCCTTCGACATCGCGCTCGACTACGCGCGCACGCGCCGCCAGGGGGGCCAGGTGATCGGAAACTACCAGCTCGTGCAGCGCCGGCTCACGCGCATGTACATGGCGCTCTCGAACGCGCGCGCGTTCGTGTTCGCCGACATCCGCGCCAAGCGCAAGCTCGACCAGTCGCCCGTCGACGCCAGCGTCGGCAAGCTCTTCGTCGCCGAGGCGTCGACGTTCATCGCGCAGGAGGCGATGCACATCCTCGCGGGAAACGGCTACATGGAGGAGTACGTGATCGAGCGGCTCTACCGCGACGCGAAGCTGATCGAGCTCGGCGGCGGCACGACCGAGATCCAGGAGCTCACGGCGGGCCGCTGGCTGATGGAACACTACGGGCGCTAGCGCGGCTGGCGCCGGAAGGAGCGAGAGATGAGGGGACTGGAGGGGCGCGTCGCGCTCGTGACGGGTGGCGCGCGCGGCATCGGACGCGCGATCTGCGAGCGGCTCGCCGCGGAAGGCGCGCGCGTCGCGATCGCCGACATCGACGGCGCCGAGAAGACCGCGGCCGAGATCGGCAGATCCGCGATCGGAGTCCGCCTGGACGTCACCGATTCCGCGTCGGTGAAGGCCGGCGTGGGCGAGGTGATCGCGCACTTCGGGCGCGTCGACGTGCTCGTGAACAACGCGGGCTGGGACAAGGTCGAGCCGTTCGTGAAGGCGAGCGAGGAGACCTGGGACAAGGTGCTCGCGATCAACCTGCGCGGTCCGATCGCCGTGACGCGCGCGGTTCTCGACGGAATGCTCGAGCGCCGCGCGGGCTGGATCGTGAGCATCAGCTCCGACGCCGGCCGCGTGGGCTCCTCGGGCGAGGTGGTCTATTCGGCCGCGAAGGCGGGCGTGATCGGATTCTCGAAGGCGCTGGCGCGCGAAGTCGCGCGCGCCGGCATCCACGTGAACGTCGTGTGTCCCGGCCCGACGAACACGCCGCTGCTCGCCCAGGTCGGAGCGGACAATCCGAACCTGGTGCAGTCGCTCGCGAAGGCGGTGCCGTTCGGGCGCATCGGCGAGCCGGCGGACCTGGCGGGAGCGGTCGCGTTCCTCGCCTCGGACGACGCCGCGTTCATCACCGGCCAGACGCTCTCGGTGAGCGGCGGAATGTCGATGGTATGAGCGCGAGCGAGAGCTTCGAGACGCTCGCGGTGACGCTCGACGACGGCGTGCTCTGCGTCGAGCTCGCGCGCCCCGAGCGCGTGAACGCGATCAACAAGCGCATGTGCGCGGAGATCGCGACAGTCGCGTCCCGCGCCACCGCGGACGCGGACGTGCGCGCGGTGCTCTTCACGGGCCGCGGGCGCGCGTTCTGCGCGGGCGCGGACATCACGGAGCTCGCGGCGTACACGAGCGTGCACGAGCCGCTCGATCACATCTCGCTCCTGCAGCGCGCGTACAACACGCTCGAGGAGCTCGACAAGCCGACGATCGCCGCGATCCACGGCTTCGCCTACGGCGGAGGGCTCGAGCTCGCGCTGACCTGCGACTTCCGCGTGGTCGCACGCGATGCCAGGCTCGGCGTGCCGGAGATCGCGCTCGGTCTGCTGCCCGGCGCGGGTGGCACGCAGCGGCTCTCGCACGCGCTGCCGATGGCCGTCGCGAAGCGCATGATCCTGCTCGGCGAGCCTCTCACGGCCGACGAGGCGCTCGCGCACGGGCTGATCACCCGCGTGGTCGAGCCGGAGCGCGTCCGTGACGAAGGGCTCGCGCTCGCCCGCACGCTCTGCGCGCTGCCGCCGCTCGCGCTGCGCGTCGGGAAGATGCTGATCCACGGCGCGGCGCAGCCGTCGCTCCGCTCGGGCATCGAGGCGGAGCGCCAGGGCATGGCGTTCCTGTTCGCGACCGAAGACCGGAAGGAAGGCACGCGCGCCTTCCTCGAGAAACGCAAGCCCGATTTCAAGGGCCGCTAGCCCGCGGAAAGGAGTAGAAGGCCCATGGCCTATCAGGACGTTCTGTACGACAAGACCGACGGCATCGCGACCATCACCATCAACCGGCCCGACGTGATGAACGCGTTCCGCTCGCAGACCGTCGACGAGCTGATCGACGCCTTCAAGGACGCCTGGGGCGATCGCGCGATCGGTGCGGTGATCTTCACCGGCGCGGGAACGAAGGCGTTCTGCACCGGCGGCGACGTGGCCACCCGCAGCGAGTCGGGCTACGCCGCCGAGCGTCGCGCACGCAACGACGTGGGATTCGACATCGACGAGCTGCACTCCGCGATTCGCGACATTCCCAAGCCCGTGATCGCGGCGGTGAACGGCTATGCGATCGGCGGCGGGAACGTTCTGCAGGTGCTGTGCGATCTCACGATCGCGGCCGACACCGCGAAGTTCGGACAGGTCGGTCCCAAGGTGGGCAGCGTCGATCCCGGGTTCGGCACCGCGTACCTCACGCACGTCGTGGGCGAGAAGAAGGCGCGCGAGATGTGGTACCTGTGCGAGCAGTACACCGCCGAGCAGGCGGTTGCGATGGGCCTGGCGAACAAGGTGGTGCCCGCGGCGTCGCTGATGAGCGAGGCGCGCGCCTGGGCGGCGAAGATCGTCGCGATGAGCCCCACCGCGATCAAGATCGCGAAGCAGTCGTTCAACTCCGAGACGGAGCACATCCGCAGCACGAGCGCGCTCGGCATCACCGCGGTGACGCTCTACTACGGAAGCGAGGAAGCGATGGAGGGCAAGCGCGCGTTCGCGGAGCGGCGCAAGCCCGACTTCCGCAAGTTCCGCGCCTAGGCGGAGCCGCGCTGCCGAGGCACCTGGCGTCCGCTCAAGTCGCACGCGCCGATCGGCCGACGCTAGAGCGATGGACCCTCTCGAGCCCGTCTACGAGGACGACTTGCTGAAGCTGTTCTGGGACGCGAGCGCGGGCTACCACATCGCGGAGTGGAGCGGCCGCGCGGACGGGCAGAAGCTGCGCAGCGCCGCCTACGCCTGCGTGAACGCGTCGCGCGCGAAGCCGGCTTCGGGCTGGCTCGCGGACGTCTCGCGCGTGGAGCCGATCGCGCCGGCGGACCAGACATGGCTGGTCGAGGACTTCTACCCGCGGCTCGCGCGCAATGGCGTGCGCAAGGTCGCGTTCGTGATGGCGGCCTCGGCGCTGGCGCAGCTCCCGGTGAAGCGGATGAACGCCGCCTACGGCGACAAGATCGCCATCGACTTCGCCTATCACGGCAGCCGCTCGGCAGCCGCGGCCTGGCTCGCCGCGCGCGGCCGCTGAGGTGTGCGGGGTGCGCCCGGAAGGTGACCGGGATCACCGCGAGGGCACGCGTGCTTTCGTCACCTTTCGTCCGTCCCGCCCACGATCCCAGAGCGAGGTCCGCTCCCCGATGAGGTCCGATCTGCGCAGGCTGCTCCCGATCGTGCTGGGCTCGCTGCTCGGGCTGACGCTCGGCGCGCAAGCGCACGCAGCCGATGCGCAGAAGGACGGGCTCACCGAGCAGCTTCACCGTGCCGCGCCCGCGCTCGATGCGAACGTGCTGTCGCTCGCGCTCCGCGCCGTGAAGTGCGCGCAGCGCACCGACCAGGTCGCGCCGCCGCGCACCCTGACCGTGATCGACTATTCGCTTCCGTCCACGGTGGCGCGGCTGTGGGTGCTGGATCTCGAGCGACGCTCGCTCGTGTACGAGGAGCTCGTCGCGCACGGCCGCGGCAGCGGCGAGGATCGCGCCACGGATTTCTCGAACGACGAGGGCAGCCACAAGTCGAGCCTCGGCCTCTTCGTCACCCTCGACACGTACCGCGGCAAGCACGGTCGCTCGCTCCGCCTGCGTGGGCTCGAGCCGGGCGTCAACGACCGCGCGACCGAGCGCGCGATCGTCATCCACGGTGCCGACTACGTCAGCCGGGCCTTCGCCGCCGAGCACGGCCGGCTCGGCCGCAGCTTCGGCTGCCCCGCGCTCACCCAGTCCGCCGCGCCGCGCGTGATCGATCGGATCGCGGGCGGCTCGCCCGTCTTCGCCTACTACCCGGACGCGAGCTGGCTCGAGAGCTCGCGCTTCCTGGGCCGCTGCGACGAGGCCGCCGGGGAGTGAGGCTCGTGCCGCGCAACGCGGCGCTCCCTACGGGGTAGCCGACGCGACGACCTCGATCGTCACTTCGGCGGTGCCGGCGTCGATCATGCCGAGCCGGTCGGCCGCGGCGCGGCTGACGTCGATGATGCGCTTGTTCTTGCCGTGCGGTCCGC
>CAZMKX010000091.1:0-9422 GCA_964566375.1 uncultured Myxococcales bacterium | reverse complement strand
TCGGCGACGCCCTCGTCGTGCTCGCGAACAAGGACTACTTCATCGAGCGGCAGGGAAACTTCGGGAATCCGATCACGGGGCACCCCGCCGCGGCCTCGCGCTACATCGAGTGCCGGCTCACGCCGCTCGCGCGCGAGACCCTGTTCAACCCCAACCTGACGGAGCACGTGCCGAGCTACGACGGCCGGCGCGAGGAGCCGGTCTTCCTGCCCGCGAAGCTGCCCGTCACGCTCCTGCTCGGCATCGAGGGGATCGCCGTCGGCATGGCGACGCGCATCCTGCCGCACAACTTCGTCGAGCTCCTGCGGGCACAGATCGCGATCCTGTCGGGCGAGAAGTACAAGGTCGTGCCCGACTTCCCGACCGGCGGGCTCATGGACGTGTCGGAGTACGACAAGGGCCGCGGAAAGGTGAAGGTGCGCGCGCGCATCGAGGCGCGCGGCGACAAGACCGTCGTGATCCGCGAGATCCCGTTCGGCACCACGACCGAGTCTCTGATCGCCTCGATCGAGGACGCGTCGCAGAAGGGTCGCGTGAAGATCACCGGGATCGACGACTTCACCACGGACAAGGTCGAGATCGAGCTCTCGCTCGCGCGCGGCGTCTACGCCGACGAGGTGATCCCGCAGCTCTACGCCTACACCGAGTGCGAGGTCTCGCTCTCGTCGTCGGTGCTCGCGATCCGCGACCAGAAGCCCGTCGAGCTGACCGTGAACGAGGTGCTCGAGGACGCGACCGCCCGCCTGCGCGAGCAGATCAAGGCCGAGCTCGAGTGGGACGAGCGGCGGCTCGTCGACCGCCAGCACTGGATGACGCTCGAGCGCGTCTTCATCGAGAACCGCGTCTACAAGAAGATCGAGACCGCGAAGACCGAAGAGAAGGTGCACGAGGCCGTGCTCAAGGGCATGGCCGAGTTCCGCGACCAGTTCGTCCGCGACATGACCGACGACGACGTGAAGCGCCTGCTCGAGATCCGCATCCGACGCATCTCGGCGTACGACATCGAGAAGCACAAGAGCGAGCTCGAGGCCGTGCTGGCCGAGCTCGCGGACGTGCGCAAGAAGCTTCGGCACCTGACCAAGACCGTGATCGCCTGGCTCGAGGGGCTGATCGAGAAGTACGGCGAGAGGTACAAGCGCCGCACGAAGGTCACCTCGATCGACGAGATCGACAAGAAGGCCGTCGCCACCGCGAACCTGCGGCTGAGCTACGACGAGGAGACCGGCTTCTTCGGCTCCGACGTGCGCGGCTCGGAGTTCGTGCTCAACGTCTCGGAGTACGACCGCATCCTGGCCGTCTCGAGCGACGGCACCTACCGCATCATGCACGCGCCCAAGAAGGTGCTGCTGCCGCGCAAGGTCCTGTACGTCGCGGTCTTCGATCGCGAGAAGGGGAAGGACTTCACGATCGTCTGGCGCGACGCCGAACGCAACGCGTTCGGCAAGCGCGTGCACATCGAGAGCTTCATCCACGACAAGGAATACCGCTTCTTCAAGGACGAGAAGGGCAAGCTCGACCTCCTGCTCGAGGACTCCGGCAAGCCCGGCATCGTCCACCTGCAGTTCGTCGCCGCCAAGCGCCAGCGCCAGAAGGAGTGCGAGTTCGACCTGGGCGAGCTCGAGTTCGCCGGACTCACGGTGCGCGGCCAGCGGCTCGCGCCGAAACCCGTCGCGCGCGTGAAGCACGTTTCCGGGAAGTAGCGCGGCGCGTCAGCTCTTGGCGTGCTTCTCGCGCCACTCGCGGATGGCGGCCTCCGCGTCCGCGCGCGTGGCGTGCGCGGTGATGGTGAGCGCGCCCACCTGCTGCGCCTTCTCGACCGCCTTGAAGGCCGACATCTTGCCGACCTCCTTCTCGGGGATGACCGACGCCTGGTAGCGCGCGCCGGCGCGGACGAACTCGGGGAAGAACCAGTCGGCGATCCAGCGCTGGTCGGCCTGGTCGATCACCGCGATCTTCCGCGCGTCGGCCAGCCAGATCGCACCCGGCCGGGCGCGCGCCGCGTCCAGGCACGCCTGGTAGGCGCGCTTCAGGGCCTCGCCCTTCCGGAACACCGGCTGCCACTCCGACAGGTAGTAGCTCTGCTCCGCGTTCCAGAAGATCTTCAGCGCGTCGTCCTGGTAGACCAGAGTCGGTGTCGGCATTCTTCCTCCGGGCCGCTTCCCGGCTCATCGGAACCGGCCGGGACGGGCTACACTGCGGTGCAACATGCTGCGCAGGATCGTCTTCACCATCGGCGCGCTCGTGTTCGCCGGCGTCGCGTTTGTCGCCGCCGGGCTGTTCATGGCCGGTCGCGCGATCCGCGGGATCGAGCCGCCGCTTCCAAGCGCGGAGCAGATCCTGGCCTTCGAGCCCTCGGCCGATCTGCCCGTAGGGCTCTCGTGGCTGAACACGGCGAGTCAGAGGATGCCGCGCTCCGCCGTGCTCGAGCCGTCGCTCGATCCGACGCCGGACGCGCCCTACGTGATGAGTCACCCGTCCTTCGTGCTCGAGTGGTCGGACGGCCGGATCTTCCTGGTCGACGCGGGCATGGGTCGCGAGGCCGCGATCGCCTTCGGTGGACCGCTCGAGTTCCTCTCCGGTGCCGATCCGATCGAGCCGTTGGAATCCGCGGCCGGACAGCTCGATCTGTCCCTGCGCCGCGTTGCCGCAATCGCGTTCACCCACGAGCACACCGACCACACGAACGGCGTCGCCGAGCTGTGTCGGCTGCACGAAGCGCCGATCCGCCTCGTTCAGAGCCCGCTCCAGGTCGAGGAGTCGAACTACACCACGCGCGGTGGCCAGGCTCAGCTCGAGGCCGCAGCCTGCCTCGAGCGTGAGCTCGCGAGCGGCGGTCCGCTGATTCCGGTGCCCGGCTTTCCGGGGCTGTCGTTCTTCGCGGCAGCGGGGCATACCCCCGGCTCGCAGGTCTTCGTGGCGCACGTCCGCGGAAGCGACGGCGTGAAGACCTTCGTCCTGACCGGCGACGTCGTGAACGCGATCGACGGGGTGCGCCGGAACATTCCGAAGCCGAGGCTCTACAGCCTGCTGATCGTGCCCGAGTCACCGGCCCGCCTCGACGCGCTGCGCCGCCTTCTCGCCGAGCTCGAGCGCGATCACGGCGTCACGCTCCTGGTCTCGCACGACCAGCTCTCGCTCGAGGCGAGCGGCGTGCGGAGCGAATGACGCGCTGAAACGCCGCGTGCGGCGTGCGAGACTTCCGGGCATGGAGTCACGCGGCACGGATTGGGCGAACGTATTCCTGCCGCTCGCGCTGATCGCGGGGCTCGTTTTCCTGCTCGGCGTCGGCGGGCCGACCGAGGGCGAGCCCGCCGCGATGCAGACTCCGCTCGAGCCTTGGCTCGAGCTCGGGGTGGGCTATCTCGCGGTCGCGGCAGAGGGCGCGGCGGCGATCGTGATCGGAATCGCGGTCCTGCGCGCGTTCGCCGACTTCGCGCGCGGGCTCGGCGGTCGCGGGCGCTCGCCCGAGGAGATCCGCCTGGCGCTCGGTCGCATGCTCGCGCTCGGCCTCGAGCTGACGATCGCGAGCGACATCCTGCGCACCGCCGTCGCGCCGACCCGCGCCGACATCGTGAACCTGGGCGCGGTCGTGCTCCTGCGCACGCTCCTGAACCACTTTCTCGCCGCCGAGATTCGCGAGCAGGAGGAACGCACCGCGGGGTAACCTGCGCGCGCATGTCGCCCCAGGTCCTGCTCGTCGCGCTGATCGCCCAGACCTGTGGCGCGCTCGCGCCGATCTTCACCAAGCTCGCGCTCGCGGGGATGGGGCCGTGGACGATGGTCGCGCTGCGCCAGGCCTTCGGCGTGATCGCGCTGCTCGCGCTCGACCGCGCGACGCGCCGCGCGCCCCGCAAGACCGAGCCGTTCTCGCGCCGCGACTGGGGACTGCTGCTCCTGCTCTCGTGGGGCGGCTTCGCGCTGCCGCAGGTCCTGCTCGCGAAGGGCATCGCGCTCTCGACGGGAACCTCCGGCGCCCTGCTCTCGCCGCTGGAGCCGATCGGGATCCTGCTCGGCGGCGCGCTCTTCCTGCGCGAGCGCCTCACGCCGCTGCGCATCGCGTCGGTCGCGATCGGCTGCGCGGGCGCGTTGCTGATCGTCATGCAGGGCGCGGTGCGGCCGGAGCTCGGCAATCCGCTCGGCGACGGGCTGATCGTGCTCGGCCACCTGGCCTGGGCGATCTACACGCTGGCGGCGAAGCCGCTGCTCGAGCGTCACGACGCGATGCGCGTCTCGCTCGCGACGGTCTGGCTCTCGATCCCGCCGCTCGCGCTGCTCGCGCTCGGCGAGCCGTTCTCGCTCGCGCGCGCGTTGCCCGTGCTCGGCTGGGTGATCGCGCTTGCCTTCGTCGCGAGCGCGCTCGGCCAGTGGGCCTGGAACTGGGCGCTCGGCCGGATGAGCGCGGGCACGATGGCCGCGCTGATCTTCGTTCAGCCGGTGGTCGGCCTCGCCGCCGGCCGGCTCGCGCTCGGCGAGCCGGTCGGGACGCTCGCGCTCGTCGGCGCGGCCGTGATCCTCGTCGGTGTCATGCTGGAGGCCTTGCGGGGCGGCGAGTGAGCGCGTGCCGGCGCCACAGTCCGCCGCTGCCGAACGACTCCCAGCCGAATCGCAGCCAGCCGAGCAACGCGTGCGCGAGCCAGAGCGCCCAGGCCAGCATGGCGAAGCGGTACACCAGCAGCGGCACCGACAGGGCGTACGCGTCCGGAAGTACGGGGCCCGAGCGGTCCTGGTACCAGCGCAGGAGCTCGGGCGTCGAGCCGTTGCCGCGGATCTGCATGTCGGGCGTGCCGAGCAGCCCCTGCTGGATCGCGTAGACGAGGCCCGCGAGAGCGAAGAGCGTAAGCGCGACGAGCGCGGTCTGAAGCAGGTTGAACGCGATGTCGCCTGCGGGCGGGTGCGCGCGCCGCCAGCCGAGCGCGACCAGCCAACCCGCGATCCCGATCGCAATCCAGATCGGAACCTGCGTGAGTCCCACGAACAGGAGCAGCCAGCTCGTCGCGCGCAGGGGCGTGAGCGTGACACGGCCGAGCCCGAGGGCGACCAGGAACGCCACGGCGAGCAGGCTCCAGAACAGGATTGCCGGGCCCAGACGCGGGCCACCGAGCGCGAGCACCCAGCGGTCGAGCGGAAGGCCGAGCTCGAGCTCGACGTTGACGGCCGGCGCCCCGACACCGATCGGTGGCGTCCGATAGAGCAGCGAGATTCCAGCCGGGGTCCGCCAGCGGAGCTCGACCGTGTGCGCACCGGGCCGGATCGGCAGCACGACCTTGCGCTCGAGCTGCCGGATCGGCTGGGTCTCGCCGTCGATCTGCACGCTCGCGAGCTCGGCGCCCTCGGGCAGCTCGACCTCGTGCTGCGCGCCCCGGCTCGCGCGAAGGCCGAGCGTGAGCGTCGCGTCGCTGGCGCGCAGCCCCGGCTCGACGCGAAGCGCCGCGCGATCGAGAGTGAGCGTGGGGCCGGGCGCGGCCACGGGGCGCGCGATGGCGAGCGCCACGCGCTCGCCCGGCCACGGCCGATACTCGCGCTCGCGCACCGGCCCCGCGTCGGGCAGGTGAACGGACGGGATGCCGCTGGCCTCGACGTGCCACACCGGCGAGGCGTCGATGCGCCAGATCTCCGTCCAGAGATTGCTCTCGGGCGCCTCGAGCGCGATCGCATCGCTCTGCGCCAGTGCGGAGGCAAAGCTCACGCTCGCGGCGTCCGGCGCCAGACTGACCTGAGCGCGGCCGTTCGCGACTCGCACCGAAGCGCTCGTCACCGACTCGCCGGCGAGCAGTGGAACCTCGAGGAAGAGCGCCTTCCCGACCGGACTCAGACGCACGACGCGCGTCTCGACCTGCCAGGCGATCCCGAGCGCGAGATCGCGCTCGACGCGCACGAACGGCGGCAGCTCGCCCGGCTCGAGCGACTGCGACGACGACGCGCCCTCGCGCGCGATCCGCGAGAGCTGCAGGCTCGCGTCGGCGCGGCCGTCGTCGTGAAGTCCGTGCAGGACCCAGCCCGAGATCGTCACGGTCACGCGATGGGGCGGGAGCGGAAGCGGCAGCTCGACCGTCTCGCGGTCGGGCAGCGCGCCGTCCAACACCACTTGGTGGAGACCCGGCTCGAGCTCGAGCCAGAGCGTTCCGTCGGCGTCACGCGCGAGGCCCGCGGCGGGCGCCCCGTCCAGGCTCACGAGCTCGGGGCTCCAGTCCGACGCGCCGCCGGGCAGAGGCACCGCGGTGTGCGCGGCGGCCGCGATCTCGAGCCGCGCGCGCAGACGCTCGGGATCGACCTCGAGCCGCATGCGCGACAGCTCCGCGCAGTCCGGCGCGCACGCCGGCAGCTCGAGCATGCGCGATCGCAGCGTGCCCAGAAGCTCCTGCGGCGGGAAGTCGTCGGCGCGCGCCCCACGCACGGGCGCGAGGAGGAGCGCGAGCAGCGCCAACGCCGCCGCAGCCACGCTCCGACCGCGCAGCCAGCCCCGCAGTCGGTCGTCGAAGTCGGCGGCCGCGATCAGGAGCGCCGCGAGCAGCAACACGCGCAGCCAGCCGAGAGCGAAGTTCGCCCACGGCGGCACCAGCCACAGACGCAGCGTCTGCGAGCGGTCGACCGGGCCGTTCCAGCCGAGCGCAACGCGGCGCCACGTCCACGAGGGAAGTCCCGGCCCCGTCGAGACCAGCGCGCCGGGCTCGGGCGCGTAGTAGCTCGACAGCGCCTTGCGCAGACGCCGCGCGGGCGGCGACGCCGCGGGGCGCTCCGACTCGGCCAGGCTGCTCAGCGCGCCTTCGGCCTGGTACGCAAGATCCGCGCGCGCCTCCTCGGTGGACTCGACGGGAGCCGCCTGCGGCAACGTCCGTCCGCGAAGCGCGCCGAAGCCGAGCGGCTCGAGCGCCGGGTACATGGCGGTGCGCACCTGCGAGATCGCGAACGGCACCGCCAGTGCGACGACGACCAGAAGTGCGACGAGTCGCGCGCCGTGCGCGAGAGCGCGAATCCGTCCGTCGGGCAGGACGCGCACGAGCGCGAGCGCCGCGAGCAGGAAGAGCCACGCGTAGCGCGGCGCGCCGGGCTCGGGCCAGATCAGCGCGAGCGCGACCAGCGCCACCGCACCCCAGACGCGGCCGCGCAGGCGCAGGATCGACAGCGCGATCACCAGCACCAGGAACAGGTCGAGCAGCGACCACGACCGCACCCACGTGTCGGATGCGGTGTCGACGCCGGTGGCCGTGAAGAGCCGCCAGCCCGGCGGCAGGTTCAGCGTCGCCGAGACACGGGTGAAGTCGTGGTCCCAGCCGACCGCGGGAAGCTCGCGCGTCGCCCCGTCGATGCGTCCGTCGGCCTCGATCGCGAGCGCGCTCTGGCGAAGCTCGACACCGGGCGGTGACGCCTCGCCCACGCGGCCGATCAGCTGGTCGACGCCGTCCACCGAGACGCGACCCAGCGCGCTCGGCGGCGACATGTCGAGCCGCCAGCTTCGCGAGAGCCGGCCCGAGACCCGGTCGTGGAAGGTGTAGCCACCGCCCGCGAAGTCGAGCCAGAGCGTGCGATCGATCGCGAGCTCGTCGGGCGCGGGGTCGGCGTCGCCTCGGCGCTTCTCGACCAGCCGCATCACGCTCTCCGGCGCGAGCACGTACGCGGGAAGCTGGCGCCACTCGCCGGGCAGCATCGTCTGCTGCGGGTCGACGGCGGGCACGCCCTCGATCTCGACGATGCGCAGGCTCGGCTGCGCCTCGAACGCCCAGATCTCCGCGTCGGCCCACGGCCCTTCCGTCTTCGGCGGCGAAAGCGCTTCGACCCGGCCGAGGCTTCGCGCGCGCAGCGTCACGGTCCAGTCGCCCGGGCGGACCTGCACGCGCAGGCGGCCGTCCGTCTCGAGCCGCGCCGGGAGCGCGCTCTCGAGCGCGTACGCGACGAGCCCCGCCGGCAGGACGGGACCCAGCGCGACCTCGCGCGCGCTGCCCGAGACGCGCAGGTCGATGCGCGTCTCGAGCTCGAGCGGAACGGAGTCATCCACGCGCCGGCTCACGACGACGTCGAGCCGACTCTCGGCGGTGTCACCCTCGACCCGTGCGCTGAGCCAGACGCGCCCGTTCGCATCGCGGCGCGGGCGCACCCGCACCGCGCCGTTCACGCGCACCTCGAGCAGCGCCGTGTCCGGCGGAACCGCGAGGCCTTCGGGGAGCTCGGCGTAGCCGAAGCCGCCCGTCACGACGTGCCGGCCGGGCTCGAGCCAGACCGCAGGCGCGCCGTCGCGCGCGATCACGACCGCGGGCTTCCCGTCGACCTCGACGTCCTGCGGCCAGAGCGCGGCGTCGCCGGGCAGACGCACGAACGCCGCCCGCGAAGTCCGCTGCTCGGCGCGGAACCGGCCGGAAAGATCGCCGAGCTCGAGCTCGAGGCGCGCCGGGTACGAACACAGCCTGGTGTCGGGCCGGCCCTGCACCAGCGCGCAGAGCGCGTCCTCCGCGCCGTGGAGTGCCCAGTCGATCCATGGCGCCAGCGGCTCCGGAACGTCTCGCCGCGCGAGCGGCTCCGCGAGCGAGGTCGTCGAAAGACAGAAACACGTGAACCCGACCACGAGCCGGAGCGCGCGGCTCCGGCGACTCCCCACATGCATGCGGCCGAGTCTAGCGCGCTTTCCGCGCCTCACGGCCCCGCGTCGAGAGGCTCCGCGGCGGGGACGCCGCGAACGGCCGTGCGCAACGAGTCCGCGGTGTAGAGCGCGATCGCCAGCCAGATGCAGACGAACGCGAAGGCGTGGAAGCGCGTGAATGGCTCGCCGTAGACCCCCACCGCGAGCAGGAACGAGAGCGTCGGCGACAGATACTGGAAGAGCCCGAGCGTGGAGAAGCTGAGCCGTTTGGCCGCGCTCGCGAACCAGATCAGCGGCAGCGCGGTCACGACGCCCGCGAGCACGAGCATCACGCTCGTCCACGAGAGATCCGCGTGCAGGTGGCCCTCGCCCGAGCGCGCGAGCACGATCAGGTAGCCGAGCGCGAGCGGCGTGAGCAGCGCCGTCTCGAGCGTGAGCCCGACGATGGACGAGACGGGCGTCATCTTGCGCAGCAGTCCGTACAGCCCGAACGAGAGCGCGAGCGAAACCGGCAGCCAGGGCGCGGCGCCCGAGCCGATGCCGAGCACGAGCACGCCGAGCGCCGCGATCGCGATGGCCACCTGCTGGCGCTGGCTCGGCCGCTCGCGCAGCAGCATCACGCCGAGCGCGACGTTCACGAGCGGCGTCAGGTAGTAGCCGAAGCTCGCCTCGACCAGGCGACCGACCGACACCGACCAGATGAACATGCCCCAGTTCACCGCGATCAGGAGCCCGCTCGCGAGCAGCGCCAGCCGCTTGCGCGGGTGGCGCAGGACGTCGCCCACCTCTCCGAACCGGCCGAGCGCGAGCACGACGCAGAGCGTGAACAGGAGCGACCAGACCACGCGGT
>CAZMKX010000090.1:0-9435 GCA_964566375.1 uncultured Myxococcales bacterium | reverse complement strand
TGCGCGATCTGCCGTGCGCGCTCGAGCTGCACGACGTCGCGAGCGTCGACCGCTTGAGCATCGGCAGGCTCGAGATTCGCTCCGCGCTCGTGTGTCACCCCGGGCCGACCGTCGGCTTCCGCATCAGCGAGGGCGACACCGCCCTCGCGTACCTGCCCGACCACGAGCCCGCGCTCGGCTCGATCGACTTTCCGCGCAATCCCGAGTGGACGTCCGGCTTCGACCTGGCCGCCGGCGCGCGCCTGCTCCTGCACGATGCCCAGTACAGCCACCCCGAGTACGCCGACCGCGTGGGCTGGGGACACTCGGGCCTGGACGACGTGATCGCGTTCGCGAAGGCGGCGGGCGCCGCGCACGTCGTGCCCACTCACTACGACCCGAGTCACACCGACGCCGAGCTCGACCGCCGCTTCGCCGAGCTGCGCCGCCAGAATCTTCCCTTCGAGCTCACGCCCGCGACCGAAGGCGCGACGTTCGAGATCTGACTCAGGCGTCCGGCGCGAGGACGTGCTCCGCGAGCAGGTCCACCTTGGGCATGCCCAGGATGTACACCGCGCCGTTCGGCACCGTCACGGCGTGCACGGTGAACGCCGGCAGCTCGAGCTTGTCGCCGGGCTCGAGTCGATGCCTGCTTCCGCCGCCCTCGAAGTCCATGGTTCCCTCGACGAGGTAGAGGGTCTGGTCCGCGTCGTGCTTGTGCGGCGCGTAGACCTCGCCCGGCGCATCGCGCCACGACACCGGCCACCAGCCCGCGTCGACGATCTCGCGAATCGCCTGTTCCTTCGTGCGGAAGTGGCGCTTGTGAACGGCGACCCGCCGGATCGGGCTTCCCCGGGAGTCGGCGAGTGGACTCGCCGGGCTCTTCCCGGCCTGTTCGAGAAGGGCGCGGCCGCTCGGCGTCAAGTGCACCCACAGTCTCCCGTCGCTTCGAGCGCGGAGCTCGACCAGGTTGCGGTCATTCGCGTCCTCCCAGACGGGAAGGCGTGGGCACGAGGTTCGCCAGGCGTCGATGATCTCCTCGTAAGGTCGCGGACCCGACTCGATCGACTCGAGCAGATCGAGGATCAAGGCCTGGACGGGATCACCCATGACCCTGACGAGCGTATCACGCTCGCCGCGGCAAGCGCTCCGTCATCATCCGTCACGCGCGTGCGCGCGGAAGAACACGTCGACCGCGCGATCGGCGCGGCGGCGCAGGGCGGCCGCGCCGGGTCGCGGGCAGCCTTGCATCAGGAGGCCGGTGACGAGGATGCCGAGCCACATGCCGACGAGCTGCTCGGCGGCTTCCGTCGGTGATTCGATCGCGAGGCCCGCGTCCTCGCCCGCGCTTCGCAGCAGGCGCGCGATGCCGGCCACGAAGGCGCGCGGGCCGTCCTGGTAGACGAGCTCGCCCAGGCTCTGCCGGTGCGCGGCGCTGGTCGAGGTGACACGCAGGAGCGTCAGGCCCTCGTCGCCGGTCAGGAACGCGAGCAGGCGCACGCCGATCTCGCCGAGCGTCCGGCGCAGATCGCCCGAGACGCGCGGGATGCCGTCCGCCGCGTCGACCAGGCGCACGTGCTGGTCGTGCAGCACTGCGCGGATCAGCGCCTCGAACGAGCCGAAGTGGCGGTAGATCGTCACCTTCGAAATTCCCGAGCGGCGCGCGACGGCTTCGATCCCGGGAGGCGAATCGGCCGTGACCAGGCACGCGCGCGCGGCTTCCAGGATCTCGGCGTGCTTGCGCATGTCGGGTGGTCGCCCGCGCGGCGTGCGCTTCGCTCGCCGGCTCGGCTTCGGCATGGGCTCGCGTACCTCGGCCCGCTCCGGGGCCATCGGATTTTGTGGACGACTTCGTTCACAATATACGAGAGCCATGCGGCACGGAAACCGTCTTCTCAGTCTGATCGCGCTCGGGGTCGTCGCCGCGTGCGGCGGCTCGCAGGACTCCGCGACCAAGGACGCCGCTCCGCGCACGGTTCTCGTCGCGACGCTCGAGCGCGCCCCGGGCGAGTCGCTCGAGCTCTCCGGCGCGATTCGCGCCGAGCGCGAGACGCCGCTCGCGTTCCGGATCGGCGGGCAGATCGAGAAGCGCACCGTGCTCGCGGGCGAGCGGGTGAAGTCGGGCCAGGTGCTGATGGCGCTCGACCCGCGCGACGTGCGGCAGCAGATTCGCGCCGCCGAGGCGGAGCTCGCGAGCGCGACGGCGCGCGCGGCGAACGCCGAAGCCGAGCGCGCGCGCTACGAGCGCCTGCTCGCGAGCGACGTCGCGTCGCGGCAGTCCTTCGACGCGGTGGCGACTGCGGCGAAGGCCGCGAACGAGGCGAAGAGCGCGGCGCGCGCGAACCTCGCGCAGGCGCGAAACGCGGGCGCGTATGCGGAGCTCGCGGCGCCCGCGGACGGCGTTCTGGTCGAGGTGACCGGCGAGGTCGGCCAGGTCGTCGCGCCCGGACAGGCGGTCGCGGTGATCGCGCACGACGGTGCGCGCGAGATCGAGGTGTTCGTGCCCGAGACGCGGCGCGCGTCGCTGGCCGAACGCGGCGAGGCGCGGCTCTTCGGCGGTGAGCGCACGGCGGGCGCCACGCTGCGCGAGGTCGCGGGCGCGGCGGATCCGGTGTCGCGGACCTCGCGGGCGCGCTATCGCCTCGACGACGCGGCCGCGGACTGGCCGCTCGGCGCGAGCGCGAGCCTGCGCACGGACGGGGCGGCGCGCGAAGGCGGAGGCACGCTGATGCGCGTCCCGATCGGCGCGGTGCTCGACGCCGGCGGCGGGCCGAGCCTGCTCGTGATTCGCGACGGCCACGTCGAGCCCGCCTCGGTGCGGCTCGCGCGCGTCGACGAGGAGTACGCCTACGTCGAGACGGACCTCGCCGAAGGCACGCCCGTGGTCGCGCTCGGCGTGCAGCTCCTGACGCCGGGGCAGGCGGTCGCGACGCGGCCATGAGCCCCGTGGGCTGGAACCTCTCCGCGCTGGCCGTGCGCGAGCGCTCGGTCACGCTCTTCTTCCTGATCCTCACCGCCTGCGTCGGCGTGTACTCGCTGGTCACACTCGGTCGCGCGGAAGACCCCGCGTTCACCGTGAGGATCGTGGTGATCAGCGCGCTCTGGCCGGGAGCGAGCGCGCAGCAGATCCAGGACCAGGTCGCCGACAGGCTCGAGCCGACACTTCAAGGTGTCGACTACTTCTACCGGCTCGAGACCATCTCGCGGCCCGGCCGGCTCGACCTGATCCTGGAATTCCAGGACTACTCGCCGCGCGAGGGCGTGCCGCAGCTCTACGACCAGGTGCGCAAGCGCATGGTCGACGTCACGCCCTTCCTTCCCGAGGGCGTGATCGGCCCGTTCGTGAACGACGAGTTCTCCGACGTCTACTTCTCGCTCTACGCGCTGAGCGCGCCCGGGCTGCCGCAGCGGCTGGTCGTGCGCGAGGCCGAGCGCCTGCGAGACGTGCTCACGCGTGTGCCCGGCGTGAAGAAGGTGAGGCTGATCGGCGAGCGCGCGCAGCGCGTCTACGTCGAGCTGGACCAGACGCGGCTCGCGAATCTCGGCATCGCGCCGCCGGACGCGATCGACGCGCTCGTGGCCTGGAACCGGCTCCTGCCCGCCGGCGTCGTCGAGTCGGACGGCCCGCGCATCTACTGGCGCGTCGACGCCGACCTGGCGGACCTGGACTCGATTCGCGCCGTTCCGGTGCGCGCGGGCGGGCGCGTCGTACAGATCGGCGAGATCGCGAACGTGCGCCGCGGCTACGAGGATCCGCCGACCTATCTCGTGCGCTCGCGCGGCGAGGACGCGGTCCTGCTCGGCGTCGTCATGCGCGAGGGCGAGAACGGCCTCGCGCTCGGCGAGCGTCTGGCCGTCGCGAAGGCCGGAATCGACGCTGCGCTGCCGCTCGGCGTGCACTTCGAGCAGCTCACCAACCAGGCCGAGGCGATCTCGCGCGCGGTCAGCCTGTTCCAGCTCAAGTTCATGGTCGCGGTCGCGGTGGTGATGCTGGTGAGCTTCGTCTCGCTCGGGCTGCGCCCCGGGCTGATCGTCGGCGTGGCGGTGCCGCTCACGCTCGGCATCACGTTCCTGCTCATGCTCGTGCGTGACGTCAACCTGGACCGCATCTCGCTCGGGGCGCTGATCATCGCGCTGGGGCTGCTGGTCGACGACGCGATCATCGCGATCGAGATGATGCTGGTGAAGCTCGAGGAGGGCTGGGATCGCGTCGCCGCCGCGGGCCACGCCTGGACCGTGACCGCCGCGCCGATGCTCTCCGGCACGCTCGTGACCGTGATCGGCTTCGTGCCGATCGGCTTCGCGAAGTCGAGCACCGGCGAGTACACCGGGAACATCTTCTGGGTGCTCGCCTTCGCGCTGCTCACCTCTTGGGTCGTCGCGGTGACGTTCACGCCGTATCTCGGCGTGGTCCTGCTCGGCAACGTGACGCCGAACCCGGGTGGACACCACGCGGTGTACGACACGCCGCTCTACCGCCGCCTGCGCGCGGGCGTCGAGCTCTGCGTCCGGCGCAAGCGATCGGTGGTCGCCGCGACACTCGGCGCGCTCCTGACCGCGATCGCGGCGATGATCGGTCCGGTCGAGAAGCAGTTCTTTCCGACCTCGGACCGGCCCGAGGTCGTGATCGACGTCTTCATGCCGCAGGGCAGCACGCTCGAGTCGACGGACGCGGTGGTCCGCAGGATCGAGGCCTGGCTGCTCGAGCGCCCCGGCATCCGCTCGCTGTCGGCCTACGTGGGCGCGGGCGCGCCGCGCTTCTTCCTGGCGCTCAATCCCGAGCTTCCCGACCTGGCCTTCGGCAAGATCGTCGCGATCACGAACAGCGCCGACGAGCGCAACGCGCTGATCGCCGAGCTCGACGCGCGCACGCACCGGGGCGAGTGGGGTGCGGCGCGCGTGCGCGGCTCGCGCCTGCTCTTCGGGCCGCCGCTCGTCTGGCCGATCACCTTCCGCGTCGTGGGCCCGGATCCGGACGTGCTGCGCGTACAGGCGGGAAAGGTGCGCGACGTGATGGCGCGCAACGCGCACGTGGTCAACGCGCACCTCGATTGGGGAGAGCGTGTACCCGTGGTGCACCTCGATCTCGATCCCGAGCGCCTGCGCCAGATCGGGCTCACGCCGCGCGAGCTAGCGCTCCAGCTCCAGCTCGAGTTCGACGGCGTTCCGGTGACGCAGCTGCGCGAGGACGTACGCAGCGTCCCGCTCGTCCTGCGCGGCACGCCGATCTCGTACGCGTCCCTCGCCGACGTGCCGCTGAAGACGCTCGAGGGCCGCAGCATCACACTCGCGCAGGCGGGCCTGCTCCGCGTCGGGATGGAAGATCCCGTGCTCAAGAAGTACGACCGCGAGCCGGTGATCGCGGTCGGCGCCGACGTCCGCGACGCCCAGCCCGAAGACGTGACCGCGGACGTGCTCCGCGCGCTCGACCCGGTTCTGCGCGAGCTGCCCGAAGGCTACCGGGTCGATCTGGGCGGATCGGTCGAGCAATCCGTGCGCGGCCAGGCGTCGCTGCAGAGGATCCAGCCCGTCATGCTCGCGCTGATGCTGATCGTGGTCATGCTGCAGATGCGCAGCTTCTCGGGCACGTTCATGGTCCTCGCGACCGCTCCGCTCGGCGTGATCGGCGCCGCCGTCGCGCTGCTGCTCTTCCGTCAGCCGTTCGGCTTCGTCGCGCTGCTCGGGCTGATCGGACTCGCGGGCATCCTGATCCGCAACACGCTGATCCTCTGCAAGCAGATCGACGACAACCTGGAGGAGGGCATGGCGCGACCGCAGGCCGTCGTCGAGGCCACGGTCCGTCGCGCGCGGCCGGTGGTGCTGACGGCGATCGCTGCGGTGCTCGCGTTCGTGCCGCTCGCCACCGACAGCTTCTGGGGTCCGCTCGCCTACGTGCTGATCGGCGGCACGCTGCTCGGGACGCTGGTCACGCTCGTCTTCCTGCCCGCGCTCTACGCGCTGTTCTACCGGATCGACCTCCCACAGGGCGACGGTTCATGACGAACGGCTGGACGGGCGGGCAGTACAGCCTGTATCGCGCGCTCTTCGGGCTTGCGCTGCTCGTGCAGCTCGCGCGCACGCTGCCCGAAGCGCCGGTCCTCGCGCTCGCACTGCCGATCGCTGGAGCGTTCGCGCTCGGCGCCGCCGACCGGCTCGCGGCCGTCGCGCTCGCGGTGATCTGGACGGGCGTGTTCGCTGCGGACGGCGCGATCGCGAGCGCGCTTCTGATCGCGCACGCGCTCGTTCCGGGTCACCCGTTCGGCTCGCTGGCCGCGCGCGGACGGATCGATCCGGGCGGGGGCTGGCGCATGCCGGGCTGGCTCCCGCTCGGCGCACGTCTCGCGCTCGTCGCCGCGCTCGTGTCCGGTGACCGCAGCCCGTGGATGCTGCTGCTGGCGTTCCTCGCGTTCGACCCCGCCTGGATCGCGCCGGTGCGCGACGCCGAGCCCGCGCGGCTCTTCTATGACGGCGCGTGCGGGCTCTGTCACTCGGCGGTGCGCTTTCTTCTCGCCGAGGATCGCGATGGCCGCGACTTCCGCTTCGCGCCGCTCCAGGGCGAGGCGTTCGAGCGCGCGATTCCGGCGAGTGTTCGCGCGACTCTCCCCGACAGCCTCGTTCTCGTCGTCCCGGATGGCGCCCATCTTCTGCGCTCGGCGGCCGTGCTCGAGATCTGCGCCCGGCTCGGTGGATTCTGGCGCGCGCTTGGAATCGCGTCCCGTCTGATCCCGACCCCGTGGCTCGATCGCGCCTACGACGGCGTCGCGCGTGTTCGCGCGCGGGTGTTCACGCGACCCGCAGACGCGTGTCCGGTGCTTCCGCCCGAGCTGCGCGCGCGCTTCACGCTTCCCGCGTCGCACTGACCACGCGCGGCGATTGGCGAGCCGCGGGCGCATCGCTTACATGTGCGGCGATGACGAATGCAAACGCGGCGGTACTCGAAGTCGGACGCGCACCGGTCACGCTCGAGGACCTGCTCGCGCTCGCGCGCGGTGAACTCGCCGCCGAGCTCTGGCGCGACGCGGCGTACCGCGCGCGACTCGACGCCGCGTGCCGCGCGATCGATCGGCAGCTCGAGCGCGGCCTGCCCGTGTACGGGCTGACCACGGGCGTGGGCTCGGCCGTGGTGGAGCTCGTGCCACCCGAGCATCGCGACGAGATCCCGCACCTGCTCTCGCGCGCGCTCGGCGTGGGTACGGGGCGGATCCTCGACGAGTCGCAGGCGGCGGCGGTCGTCGCGTCGCGGCTCGTGTCTCTCGCGTCGGGTCACTCGGGCGTGCGCGCGATCGTGCTCGAGCGGCTGTGTGTGTTTCTCTCCGCACGTCTCCTTCCGCGGATCCCCGAAGAGGGCTCGGTCGGCGCGAGTGGGGATCTCGCGCCGCTCTCCTATCTTGCGGCGGCGCTGATGGGCGAGCGCGAGGCGACGCTCGCGGGTCGCGCGCTCACGGCCGCCGAGGCGCACGCCGAGCTCGGGATCGAGCCGCTCGCGCTCACTCCGAAGGAGGTCCTCTCGCTCGTGAACGGGACGAGCGTGATGACGGCGCTCGGCTGCCTCGCGCTCGACGACGCGAATCGCCTCGCGCGGCTGGCGTGCTCGATCACCGCGATCGCGAGCGAGGTCGTGCACGGCAACCCCGCGCATTTCGATGCGCGCATCGCGGCGTGGAAGCCGCACGCCGGTCAGGTGCGTGCGTCGGCCTGGATCGCCGCCGACCTCGAATACGACCCCGCGCGCCCGCTTCCCGCGCCCGCGCGCCTGCAGGACCGCTACTCGATCCGCTGCGCGCCGCACGTGATCGGCGTCCTGCTCGACGCCGCGGAGCTCGCGCGCGGCGTGCTCGAGGTCGAGCTGAACGGCGCGAACGACAATCCGCTCGTCGACCCCGACACCGGCGACGTCCTGCACGGCGGCAACTTCTACGGCGGACACGTCTGCTTCGCGATGGACGCGCTCAAGGCCGCGGTCGCGAGCGTCGCCGATCTCCTCGACCGCCAGCTCGCGCTGCTCTGCGCGCCCGACGCGACGGACGGGCTGCCCGCGAACCTGATCGCGGTCCAGGGTCCCTCGCGCGGCGCGCACAGCGGCTTCAAGGCGATGCAGCTCGCCGCGTCCGCACTCACCGCCGAGGCCCAGAAGCTGACGATTCCGGCCGCCGCGTTCAGTCGCAGCACCGAGTCGCACAACCAGGACAAGGTGAGCCTCGGGACGATCGCCGCGCGCGATGCGCTGCGCGTGGTCGAGCTCGCCGAGACCGTCTCGGCGATCGTGCTCCTCGCCGGCTGCCAGGCGCTCGACCTGCGCGGTGCGGGGGGTGAGCGCGCGCGAAGCCGGGCGCTCCTCCGCGCGATCCGCAAGGAGGTGCCGATGCTCTCGACCGACCGGCGGCAGGACCACGACATCGCGCGCGTTCTCGCGCTGCTGCGCGCGAACGCGCTTCCGTTCGGTCCGCTTCCCCGTTGACGCGCGCGGCGGCTTCTGGTCCCATCGAAGCCGGATGATCCGGCGCGTCGGCGGAAATCTCACGATTCGCAGCGAGGCCACGCCCGAGGCGAGCGTCGCCCTCGAGCGCGACGGCTACGCGGTCCTGCGCGGCGTGCTCGAGCCCGCGCTCGTCGCGGCGCTCACGGACGAGATCGAGCGCGCCTTCCGGCAGTACCCGCCCGAGCGCCCGCGAGAGGATCGCGCGCAGTTCCGCTACGAGATGCTGAACCGCGCGCCGAGCTGTCAGTCGGCGGTCGGCCACCCGGGAATCCTGTCGGTGATCGAGCCGCTGCTCGGCGAGGACTGCCACGTCATCGCCAACACCGCCTGGTGGAACCCCGCGGATTTCGCCGGCGGTCCCTGGCACTGCGACGCCGGTCCGCACGTTCCGCGCGCCGAAGGCGTGCCGTGGGACGATCGCATTCCGTATCCGGTCTTCGCGCTCGGCGCGCACCTGTACCTGCGCGACTGCCCGCTCGCCTGTGGCCCGACGGCCGTCGTGCCCGGGAGCCATCGCTCCGGGCGACTTCCACCGTTCGCGCGGCTCCACGACGAGACGCTCGAGTACGACGGCCGGAGCGCGGTCGCGCTCGAGGCGCGGGCGGGCGACGTCGCGCTCTTCGTCTCGGATGCGTGGCACCGCGGGCTGCCGGCGCAGACCGGCGCGACGGGCCGGCTCTTCCTGCAGGTCCACTACGCGCGCCGGGACCTGGCGCAGCGGATCCGCACGACCGACACGGCGAATCAGCTCTCGCCGGAGGCGATCGCGCGCATCACGTCGCCGCGCGAGCGCACGCTGCTCGGTCTGCACGCGCCGTACTTCTACGACGGCTGAGGGCGCTTCCGGCCGAGCTGGATCTTCGAGACGCGCAGCGCCGCGCGGTGTCGCCAGCGCAGCGCCTCGAAGCGCGAGCCCGCCGCTTCCCAGTGGTGCGCGATCAGGCTCGCCTGCTCGCCGAGCCGGTCCGCGTGCATCG
>CAZMKX010000089.1:0-9501 GCA_964566375.1 uncultured Myxococcales bacterium | reverse complement strand
CCGGCGCCGGCGGAGCGAGGAGCGAGGCAAAGCGCGTGACCGAGCCGGAGTCCGCGAAGGGGAGGGCGCGGGCTTGTGGCCGATGCGAGGAAGCGGAGCGCGCCGGAGCGCCGTGGGCGAGAAGGAGAAGATCGGCAGCCAGGCGATCGGTCGCGACGGGGAACGACAGACGGCGCGGCAAGCGGTGATTCGGGAGAACGCGGGCCGAGGCTGTTGGGGATCGCTCAACGCGGCCATCGCGCGCTGGGCGCCGCGCGCGATGGCCGGCTGGGACGGGGCATCGTCGTCGGCACGGGGTCAAGGGTTCAGGTAGCGCACGACCAGCTCCACCACCTCGTCGACGAACTCTTCGTCGGCGAGCTTTTCGGGGTGGTAGAGAACCGCCGCGTGCGTCAGCGCTTCGACGGCCTGGATGACGACGAAGGCCGCGATCTCGAGATTCCGTGGGCGCACGCGCGGACTCAGGCTCTCGAGCACGTCCCGCGTGAGCTCCTCGAAGCGCCGCTCCAGCTCGACGATCCGCTCGAGTGGGCCGACGCGCGGAACCTGCTCTGCGAACACGCGGTGGAGCTTCGGCTCGACGGCGTGAGCGCGGATCATGAGCTCGACCAGCTCCCGCACTGCACGGCGGAGCGGCAACGCCGGGAGCCGTGAGATCTCGCGTTCGAGCACGGCATACATGGCGCGGATGTGGCGCTCCATCAGCGCGGCGACGAGCGACTGCTTGTTGGGGAAGTAGTGGTAGAGGGATCCGACGCTGACACCCGCCCGGTCGGCGATGCGGTTCGTGCTCGCCCGCTCGAAGCCGTCGCGCACCAGAATGCGAGCAGTCGCCGTGAGAATGGCCTCGACGGTCTCCCGCGCGCGTTCCTGCTTCGGCTGTTTTTTCGGGAACGTACGTACGCGTTGGCGCATCGCCGCTCTCCTCTCCGGAATGCGAGTAAAAAAAGTGAGCGCTCGCTCATATCTTATCGAAGCGTCCGATCGTGATCGAAGGAGGAAGCATCGTGAATCTGTTGCCGTGGGCGGCGGAGCCCTTCGTGGCCCCGACCGATCGCGACATGCGCCCGTCCGAGCGGCGCGAATTCGTGCGCACACACCGAACCTGCATCTTCGGATACGGGAGGCGCGCCGACGGTCCGTCGATGTCGGTCGTCTACTACGTACCGACCGACGACGACGAGCTCCTGATCTCCACGATGAGGGGTCGCGCGAAGGCGCAGGCGGTCGCGCGCACCGGCAAGGTGAGCCTCTGCGTTCTCGATGAGCGCTGGCCTTTCACTTACGTCCACGTCTATTGCGACGCTCGCATCGACACGACCCCGGATCTCGTCGTGGACGTGATGATGGCGGGCGGCTGGCGGATGTCGGGCAAGCGGCTTCCCGACGAGGCGAGGCCTGTCGTCCAGCAGATGGCGGAGCGGGAAGGACGGGTCGTGATCCGCTGCCGTCCGTACTCCACGTTCGCCACGCCGCCGCGGCACCTGCAGCGGAACGATCAGGAGGAGAAGATCACGCACTGGACCTCGGCGGCCGTGCCGTGGGACGCCAGCGACGAATGACCAGGCGCACCGTCCTCCGCGGTGGCTACGTCCTGACGTTCGACTCCGAGCTCGGCGAGCTCCCGAGTGGCGACGTCCTGATCGAGGACGGCCGCATCGTCGCCGTCGCTCGAGCCCTTGGCGCTGGCGACGCCGAAGTCGTCGACGTTCGCGGGCACGTCGTCATGCCGGGCTTCGTCGACACTCACCGCCACACCCGGCAGACGGCGTTCCGCGGCGTGGCGGCCGATTGGACGCACGAGCAATACGTGCGCGCGATCCGGCTGAAGATCTCGCCGGCCTGCGGACCGGAAGATCTCTACGCCGGCACGCTGCTCGGCGCGCTCGAAGCACTGGATGCGGGCGTGACGACGCTGCTCGACTTCTGCCACTCCATCGCCACACCCGACCACGCCGACGAGGCGCTGCGAGGCCTGCGCCAGGCGGGCTGCCGGGCGGTCTTCGCGTACGGGTATCACGCAGTCGCCTCGCCCAAGAACGGGTTCGCCGACAACGCCGCCCGGCTCGCGGATGCTCGACGGATCCGCGCGCAGCAGCTCGCCAGCGACGACGGGCTCGTCAGGATGGGCGTGGCCTTCGCTGAGCTGGGCCTCGTGCCGTTCGAGGAGTCGATGGCACAGGTCCGGTCTGCGCGTGAGATGGGCGTTCCGGCGGCGCTTCACACGGGCGGCGTGTGGGGGTCGCCGGTCTCCCAAGGCTTGCGCGAGCTCGACCACCACGGCTTGCTCGGCCCGGAGCAGGTCCACATCCACTGCAACTCGCTGACGCCGCGCGACCTGCGCCGGCTCGCCGATCACGACTGCAAGATCTCCTCGAGCCCGGAGACCGAGATGCAGATGGGCATGGGCCATCCGATCATCGGCCGCGCCATCGACGCCGGAATCCGGCCGAGCCTCTCCTGCGACACAACCTCGTGCAACTCCGGCGACCTCTTCGGCCAAATGCGAATCGCGCTGCAAGCCGAGCGTTGCCGGCACAACGACGGATACAACGGACGCCACGAGATGCCGCCCGCGCTTCGCTTCGGCGTGCGCGATGCGCTGCGCTGGGCGACCGTCAATGGCGCGCACGCTCTCGGCATGGAAAGCCGAATCGGGACCCTGACGCCAGGCAAGCAGGCGGACGTGGTGGTGATCGGCGGCCGTCGGCTGAACGTCAGCCCGATGGCCGATCCCGTCGGCTGCTTGGTCGCACAGGCCACTGCAGCGAACGTCGAGCACGTGCTCGTCGCCGGGCGGTTCGCGAAGCGCAACGGACGGATGGTGAGTGCGGACGTCGATCGCGCCATCGAGCTCGCTCGCGAGAGTGCCGACCGCATCCTCCGACGCATCGACCTCGCCAGCGACCTGGCCGCCAACGAGAAGCTCACCGAGATCATCAGCGTGGCGGCGACCCGCAACCTCGCACGAGCCTGGACGCTCCCGCCGGCCGCGGAGTAGGACATCGGGCGTGTCGAACAGCCGGCCCCCGCGGCAAGTCGACGCCCCGGTCACGTGGCGCCCGAGCGCCCCAGGCATCTCGCCGTGCGAGACTTGGCGCGCGCGTGGACGAGCTGCCGCCGGAGCTTCGTCTCAAGCTCCTTAGCGCGCACCTCGTCGTAGCTGTCGGCCGCGACGGGGCCGATCTCGCAGCGAAGCCGCGCCGCATCGGCGGGGAAGGTCTCGGCGAAGCGGTTCCAGTAGAGGACCGTCGCAGCGCGCTCGAGCGGAGCGGCGAGCGACATCGCCTGGAGCACGGCCAGCAGCTCGGCAGTTGTTGCGGAGCTGAGGGGCGATCCGGCTGCGATCCGCGCAAGCATCTCGCGGCAATACGTGCGGTAGAGCCGCTCGCCTGCCTCGCGCAGCACCGCCGGCGGGCAGAGTTCGCGGAAGCCGTCGTGCAGCTGTGCGGCGAGCAGCGGATGGCGGGCCTTCGCGGCGGCGATCTCCTCCTCCGCGATCTCCATGCACCGGAGCGTGTGGGCGATCGTGCCGCCGAGGCCTTCGCCGAGTAGCTCGCGTGCAGCGGTGAAGAGGTCGTTCGTCGTTTCGTTCTTGCGCAAGGTTCTGTCCTCCGAGTTGCGAGGGGTCGGTCCCTCAGCCGGACCTGGGGACCGACCGCGAGCAGCGCCGAAGGACAGGCGGCAGCGACGCGCGGGGATGCGACGGAGCCCGCTGCGGGGACCGTGACGACCCAGCGGGTCGGCGCGGGACCTGCGAGAGGCGAAGGCGCAAGCGGCCGTCGGCCGCGACCCCGCGCGGAGCGCCGTCAGCGCAAGAACGAGACGGATGCGACTCGCACGCGCGGCAGACGAGTCAGAACAGCGCGAGCTGGCGTCGCTGGCGCGGAGTTTCTGCGCGCGTCTGCTTCGCGAGCTCGCGGAGGGCGCGAAGCTGGCAGCGGCTCGCGAGGAGATGGTTCCACGCGATCGCGCGCACCGTGGCGCCGCGCTCCTCCTCCGAGAGCCGACCGTGGCGTTCCCGGAGCACGCACTTGATGGCATCGCGCAGCGAGGCTTCCTCACGCTCGATCGCTTGGAGGAGCCACGCGAGCCGCGCCGCGGCATCGCGCTGCGCACGAGCGGGCATGCGCTCTTCGATCAGCTCGCGATAGGAAACCTGCCGCATCCGCCGCGCGAAGCCGCCGGGCGAGTAGCCGGCGGTAGAATCCATCCGCCAGGTGTTCGAGAGGGCAGGGGCCTCGATCTGATCGACGCGAGGCCACGGTCCAGCGCAGCGGTCCGCTGCGTAGGAGAAGGGATCGGGATTCCAGCCCTGCGCTCGGCGCCGCGCCTCGCGCGCGTCGGCCTTCGCGTTGTCGGCCTCGCTGTGCTCGTGCTCCGGCGGGTCGAGGTCTCCGCGCCGGAGCTGCTCGTCCCAGGTGAGCGACGCATGCCAGGCCTCCCACTCCTCGCGCGTAGCGTCGCGCGGGCACGGCCGCGGGGGCGGCGAGTTCGGCCCGTCGCCGGCGGCGCGCACGTCAGTACTCCTCGGGCAGGAGCACCGTGGTCAGCGACCGATCGGCCTCCGTAATGATCCAGAAGCGCACGCCCTCCTCTGTCGTGTACGCGGAGAGAAGCCGCGCTCTCTCGTGCAACGCCGATTCGTTCGCCTCGGCGTCCTCGCGGCAGACGTTCCCCCAATCGCCGGTCACGTGGCGCCCGAGCGCCCGGAGCATCTCGCCGTGAGCGACGCGCTCAAGCGCGCCGGGTGTGCTCACCAGCCTTCCGAGTCGAAACCTCGCCTTCGCCATCTCTGCCTCCTTCGAATGGTTCGTGTTCGCCGGCCGCCCTGCGGCCAGGGCCCCCGGCTCTGGTCGCTCACAGCCGTCTGCCGCGTCCGAAGGAGGCGGAGTCAAGGACGCCGAAGGCGAGCGCAGCGGTGCCTTGACGCCGCCGGCGGACGCGGCATCTGGAGGTGCTGCGGCGGGCAGGAGTGGCGGAAAGGCCTCCAGCCGCCTAGTTCTTTGCGCGAGCGCTACTCAAGGCGAGGACGGCGGCGGCCGATCCGGTCGTCCATCGCTCTCGAAGGAACGCGGGATGGGAAAGCCTCATAGGCGAGTTGCCGGGATTCTGCTGAGCCTCCTGGCGTTCGTCGGCGCGTTCGCCGCTCCGGGCCTCGTCCTGTGTGTTGGCGAGGGTGGTCACGTAGCCATCGAGACCGCCGTCGAGATCACGCCTTGCGGCGTCCCTCTTCGCGCCGGAATCACCTTCGGCGCACCGCCGGTCGAAGCGTGCAGCGACACCGCCCTCGTGCAGACCGCGCTCCGCTCGGACGTGAATTCCGAGATCGCGACTCCGGTCGCAATCTCTGTTCCGGTACCCGTCGCGGCGCCCCCAAGCGCGCCGCCGCTGATTCGGCACCGGACCGGCTGGGGGCTCGCGAGTCCCACGCTCCGCGCGCACCGAACCATCGTTCTCCTCGTCTGATCGCGCCAAGCCAACCGCTGCTCTGACGCGCGGCGGATGCTCGCGAGGTCGCGCGAATGCGCGGCCTCTCTTGGCCCTTCATCGAGCGCGCGGCCCACACCGGCCGTGGCTCGATCGGACGATGCGATGCAACGAGTTAGACGAGTCTTCTCGCTTCTATTCCTCGGGGCGGCAGCGGGTTGGCTACTCGCAGCAAGCGCCACACCCGCGCGTGCAGACGACACGGCCACGCCGAGGCCGCTCGGCAGAGGCCACCCCACGTTCGAGGCGCCGACCGATCCCGATCGGCCCCTCGCTGCGGCGCCGACGCCGTCGGGCGAGATCACGCTCGCCGACGCGATCGCGGCGGCACTACAAGGAAGCCCCGACCTCGCGACGCTCTCCTACGACGTGCGCTCCCGCGAGGCGCTTGCGCTCCAGGCGGCGGCGAGGCCCAATCCCGCGCTCGGGGTCGAGCTGGAGGACTTCGCGGGAACCGGGGACCGCAAAGGCTTCGACTCCGCGCAGACGACGCTGAGCCTCGCGCAGCTCGTCGAACTCGGCGGCAAACGCTCGGCACGCGTCCAGCTCGCGGAGCGCGAGACCGCGCTCGCGGGCTGGGACTTCGAGACCCGGCGCCTCGCCGTGCTCACGGATACGACGAAGTCCTTCGTCGCGGTGCTCGCGTTGCAGAAGCGGCAGGACCTCGTTCGCGAGCTCGAGTCGCTCGCCGCCGAGACCCTGCGCTCGGTGGCCTCGACCGTTCGCGCGGGCGCGGTCTCGCCCGTCGAGGAGGAGCGCGCGCGCGTGACGCTCGAGCGCGTGCAGCTCGAGGTCGTGCGAAGCGCGAAGGAGCTCGATGCGGCGCGCGTGTGGCTCGCTGCAACCTGGGGGGAATCGCAGGCCCGATTCGAATGGGTTCGCGGGGACCTCGGGACGCTGCCGCCGCTGCCGGCCCTCGACTCCCTACTCGCCGCGGCGCCCGAGAGTCCCGAGCTCGCGCGCTGGAACGCGGAGGTCGGCCAGCGCGAAGCCGCCATCGCTGTCGAGCGCGCTCGTCGCATCCCCGACGTGACCGTTTCTCTCGGCGCCCGCCACTACGCCGAGGGCAGCGACACCGGCCTCGTCGCGGGCGTCAGCGTTCCTCTCCCGCTCTTCGACCGCAATCGAGGGAACATCCTCGACACGCGCTATCGCCTCGCGCGTGCGCAAGCCGAGCGCCGTCTGGCGGATGTCTCGGTGCGCACCGCGCTCACCGCAGGGCAACGGACGCTCTCGATCGCACACGTCGAGATCGAGGCGCTGCGCGACCGCATCATCCCGCGCGCCGAGCGCGTATTCCAGGAGACGCGCCGTGGCTACGCGACGGGCCTCTTCCGGTACGTCGAGGTGCTCGACGCGCAGCGCACGCTCTTCGACGCGCGCCGCGAGCTGCTAGACGCGCTCGCGGCCTTCCACTTTGCAGCGACGGACCTCGAGCGCCTCACCGGGACGCCGCTCTCCGACCTCGAAGGGAGATCCACGCCGTGAAACGAGAACTCGAGCGCTTCGCCGTCACCTTCGCACTCCTCTCCCTCCTGGCCGCGCCGGTCGGGTGTGGCGGAGGCGAAGGCGACTCCGCCCCCGCGCATGCCGAGAGCGAGGAGCACCACGACGACCATCGAGAGGGCGAGGGGGCTCACGCCGAAGAAGGCTCCGAGGGGCACGGAGAGGCCGTGCCGGAGGCCGTGCAGCTCAGCGCGGAGCAGCTTGCTGCGGCCGGCATAGAGGTTGCCGCGGCGGGTCCCGGCGCGATCGACTCGGGCACCGAGCTTCTCGGCGAGGTGCACCCGAACGGGGATCGCCTCGCGCACATTGTCCCGCGCTTCCCGGGAATCGTGCGCGAGGTGCGCAAGAACGCCGGCGATCTGGTCAAGGCCGACGACGTCCTCGCGATCATCGAGAGCAGCGACAGCCTCGCGCCCTACAGCCTGAAGACGCTCATCGACGGGATCGTGCTCGCGAAGCACCTGACCCGCGGCGAGGCGGTGGACCGCGAGAAGCAGGCCTTCGTGGTCGCCGACCTGAGCAGCGTGTGGGTCGACCTCTCCGTGTACCAGAAGGATCTCGAGCGCATCGTGATGGGCCAGCGCGTCCGCATTCACGCCGTGAACGAGGGGCCAGATGCCGAGGGCGAGATCTCGTACCTGACACCAGCCGTCGACCAGGTGACGCGCACCGCGACCGCACGGGTCGTGCTCCAGAACCCGGCGCGGAAGTTCCTCCCCGGCATGTTCGTGACCGCCCATACGCTCGACACCGCGGAGGCGGCGGTCGTGGTGTCGCGCGAGGCGATCCAGAGCTTCGAGGGGCGCCCCTCGGTGTTCGTCGAGACGCCTGCGGGCTTTGCTCCCCGCGCGGTGACGCTCGGGCGCGAGGGCGAGAGCCGCATCGAGGTGCTCTCCGGCCTCGGCGCGGGGGAGCGGATCGCCGTTACCAACACGTTTCTGCTGAAGGCGGAGCTCGCCAAGGCAGAGGCCGAGCACGAGCACTGAGGGGGCACGGAACATGCTCGAACGCCTGATCGGCTTCTCGATCCGCAACCGCGTCGCGGTGGTCTTCGCCGTCGCGGTGCTCGGCGGGATCGGCGTCTACTCGCTCGGACGGCTCCCGATCGATGCGGTTCCGGATATCACGAACAACCAAGTTCAGGTCAACACCGTCGTCGCCTCGCTCTCGCCCGTCGAGGTCGAGAAGCAGGTGACCTTCCCGATCGAGACGGCGCTGGCCGGCATTCCCGGCCTCACCTACACGCGCTCGCTGTCGCGCAACGGCTTCTCACAGATCACCGCGGTCTTCGAGGACGACGTCAGCATTTACTTCGCGCGCCAGCAGGTCGCCGAACGCATCGGCGAGGTGCGCGAGAGCCTGCCCCCCGATGCGGATCCGCGCATGGGAGCGATCTCGACCGGGCTCGGCGAGATCTACATGTGGACGGTGGAGTACGAGCCGGCCGACGCCGGCGCGGCCCACGAGCCCGGCCCCGGACCGCAGCCCGACGGCTCGTACCTGACGCCCGAAGGCGAGCACTTGCGGACCCCGGTCGAGAAAGCCTCCTACCTGCGGACGGTGCAGGACTGGATCATCCGGCCGCAAGTGAAGTCGGTAAAGGGGGTCGCCGGGGTCGACGCGATCGGCGGCTACGTGAAGCAGTACCACGTGCAGCCCGATCCGCGGCGCCTGGTCGCGCATGGGCTCACGTTTCAGGACGTGCTCGACGCGCTCGAGAAGAACAACCGCAGCACAGGCGCGGGCTACATCGAGGACCGCGGCGAGGCCTACCTCGTGCGGGCAGCCGGGCGCGTCGAGCGCGCCTCGCAGCTCGCCTCGATCGTCGTCGGCGAGCGGCGTGGGACGCCGATCTACGTGCGCGACGTCGCCTGGGTCGGGATCGAGCGCGAGCTCCGCACCGGCAGCGCGAGCGAGAACGGCGAGGAGGTCGTCGTCGGCACGGCGCTCATGCTGATCGGCGAGAACAGCCGCTCGGTCGCCGACGCCGTCGACCGGAAGATGGCCGAGGTGAACCGCACGCTTCCGCCTGGCGTGCGCGCGAAGACGGTGCTGAACCGCACCGCGCTCGTGGACGCCACGATCGCGACCGTTCAGCGGAACCTCGTCGAGGGCGCCGTGCTCGTGATCGTGGTGCTGTTCCTGCTGCTCGGGAACATCCGGGCCGCGCTGATCACGGCACTGGCGATCCCCCTCTCGATGCTCCTCACCGCGACCGCGATGGTGCAAACCCGCACGAGCGGCAACCTCATGAGTCTCGGCGCGATCGACTTCGGACTCATCGTCGACGGAGCGGTGATCATCGTCGAGAACTGCCTTCGGCGTCTCGCCGAGCGCCAGCACGAGCTCGGTCGCATGCTGACACTCCGCGAGCGCTTAGACGTCGTCTTCGATGCGAGCAAACAGGTTCGGACGGCAACCGCGTTTGGCGAGGCCATCATCATCACGGTTTACATCCCGATTCTCGGCCTGACAGGCGTCGAGGGGAAAATGTTCCAGCCGATG
>CAZMKX010000088.1:0-9570 GCA_964566375.1 uncultured Myxococcales bacterium | reverse complement strand
GCTGGCAAGCGGGCGACGTCGCGATCTGGGACAATCGCTGCGTGCTTCACCGCGCGCGGCCGTGGGACCCGGCCGAGCCCCGCGTGATGCACCACACGCGCATCGCCGGTGAGCCCGAAACCGAGTCCGGCCTCGCGGGTGATATCGTCCCGTAGCTCGGTTCCACCCCACGAACCCAGGAGAATCGCATGGCCGGCCTCGAGACCACCCCGGAGATGAACGATCTGCGCATGTCGGAGGGCGCCCGGCCGCTCTTCGACAAGGTCAAAGCCTTCATCAAGGATCACGTCGACCCCATCACGCTCGAGTTCTACAAGCTCGCTGCGAACCGCACGGAGCGCTGGTCGTGGGCGCCCGGACAGCTCGAGCTGCTCGACGGCGTGAAGGCGAAGGCCAAGGCGAACGGCCTGTGGAACTTCTTCCTGCCCGACGCCGAGACGGGACAGGGGCTCTCGAACCTGGACTACGCGTACATCGCGGCGGAGCTCGGCAAGAGCCCGCTCGCGTCGGAGTCGCTGAACTGCTCCGCGCCCGACACGGGCAACATGGAGGTGCTCGAGCGCGTCGGAACGCCGGAGCAGAAGAAGCGCTGGCTCGAGCCGCTCCTGAACGGCGAGATCCGCTCCGCGTACGCGATGACCGAGCCCGACCGCGCGTCGTCGGACGCGAAGCAGATCGCGTGTCGCGCGTATCTCGACGGCGACGAGTGGGTGATCAACGGCGAGAAGTTCTACATCTCGGGCGCGGGCGATCCGCGCTGCAAGATCATGATCGTGATGGTGCTGACCAACCCCGACGCGCCGCCGCACCTGCGCCAGTCGCAGATCCTCGTGCCGACCGACGCGAAGGGCTACGAAGTGCTCGGCGCGATGCACGTGTTCGGCAAGGACGACGCGCCGCACGGCCACATGCACATCAAGTTCGAGAACTGCCGCGTTCCGAAGGCGAACCTGCTGCTCGGCGAGGGCCGCGGCTTCGAGATCTCGCAGGTGCGCCTCGGCCCGGGACGCATCCACCACTGCATGCGCTCGATCGGCGCCGCGGCGCGCGCGATCGAGCTGATGGCGAAGCGCGGTCTGTCGCGCGAGGCGTTCGGCAAGCCGCTCGCGAACCTGGGTCGCAACACCGAGACGATCGCGAAGGCGCGCATCGAGATCGAAGCCATGCGCATGATGGTGCTGAAGGCCGCCAAGGCGATGGACGTGCTGGGCAACCAGCAGGCGCGCGTGTGGGTCAGCGCCGTGAAGGCGATGGTGCCCGAGCGCGTGTGCAAGATCATCGACGAGGCGATCCAGATCCACGGCGCGACGGGCGTCTCGCAGTGGACGCCGCTGTCCGACATGTACGCGAGCCAGCGCACGCTTCGGCTCGCCGACGGCCCGGACGAGGTGCACGAGCACGTCGTCGGCCGCGCGGAGCTCGCGCGCTGGGTCGAGGACGGGGCCGCCAGCTACGACCCGAAGAAGAGCTACCTGGCCAATCAGCCCACCGGAAAGGTGTTCAGCGGCCCGTGAGCTAGCGCAGCCGATCCGCCATCCGCTCCGCGATCATCACGGTCGTGAGGTGGGTGTTGGCGCGCACCACCGACGGCATCACGGACGCGTCGATCACGCGCAGGCCTTCGACGCCGAGCACGCGGCACTCGGGGTCGACGACGCTGGTCGGCGCGTTCGGAGCGCCCATCCGGCACGTGCAGCTGCCGTGCTGCGCGTCGCCGACGGTGTGGAGCGCCCAGGCGTCGATCGCGTCGTCCGACGGATCCGTGTCGATCTCGAGCCCGGGCGCAACAACCGTTCCCACCGCGCGCGTCGCGGGGTGCCGCGCGATCGCGAGCACGCGGCGGATCCCGTCGCGCATGCGCGCGAGATCGCTCGGGTGATCGAGCATCGCCTCGTCGATCTCCGGCTCCACGAGCGGGTCCATCGAGGCCAGGCGGACCGTACCGCGCGAGAGGCACTCGTTCACCCACACGCCGAGCAGGCCGAACGCCGCGGGTGAGCCCGCCCCGCGCAAGTGCCGGCCGATGCTGTCGCCGAGACGGTTCATCGCGACGATCATCATGTCGCCGGGTCCTGCGCCGGAAAGGCCCGAGCTGTAGCGGATGCAGCAGTTCGTGTGACGGAAGCCCGGCGGCGGCACGGCCTCGTCGCGCAGCATCACCATGAACGCCGCGAGCGGGTGGTCCTGGAGCTGCTCGCCGACGGGCAGGTCGGCGCGTGCCTGGATTCCGAGCTCGCGAAGCTGCGCGGCCGGCCCGATCCCCGAGCGCAGCAGGATCGCGGGCGAGTGGATCGCGCCCGCACTCAGGATCACGTTGCGCGCGCGGAGCTCGTGCCAGGCGCCGTCGCGCAGGAAGCGCACGCCGACGGCGCGCGTGCCCTCGAAGAGCACGCGGTCGACGTGCGCGCCGCCCTGGATCGACAGGTTCGCGCGCGCGCGGCTCGGCTCGAGGTACGCGTCGTTCGTGCTGACGCGCACACCGTCGCGACTGTTGATCGCGTACGGCGAGACGCCGAGCGCGCCGGGCGCATTGTGATCGGGCGCCCACGCGTGACCCCGATCGAGCGCGGCCTCGCCGAGCGCCTGATCGACGGCGCCCCAGCGCGATACCGGCGCGCGGTAGATCGGAATCGGGCCCGCGTCGCCGTGGTAGTCCGCGTCGCCGTAGCGCAGATCCGTCTCGAGCCGGTTGAAGTACGGCAGCACCTCGGCGAACGACCAGCCGGTGCAGCCCTGCGCGGACCAGCCGTCGAAGTCCTCGACCACGCCGCGGATCGCGATCTGTCCGTTGACCGCCGAGCTGCCGCCGAGCCCGCGCCCGCGCCAGAACACGCGCGCGGGCTGCACGCGCGTGCGCTTCGCCAGGAGTGCGTCCCAACGGTACGAAGCGAACGCGGGATCGGTGATGATCGCGCTCGGGTTCGCGCTGCGCATCGCGTCGGGCGCGTCCGCGCTGCGGTAGTCGGGCCCGGACTCGAGCAGCGCGACCCGAACCGACGGGTTCGCGCTGAGCCGCGCGGCGAGCGTCGCGCCCGCGGACCCCGCACCCACGATCAGGAAGTCGTGCTCCATGCCGTCAGCGAGCCTCGCGCTGAAGCACGCGCGCGCTCGGTCGCACGTTGCGCTCGCGATCGACGAGCCCGAACGCCACGTCGAAGCCGTGCAGCCACTCGTAGTTGTCGACGGCGGTCCAGTGGAACAGGCCGCGCACGTCGATCCCGCGCGCGATCGCCTGGTGCGTGATCTGCAGCCCGCGTTCGAGGTACGCGGCGCGGACCGTGTCGTCGTCGGTGCCGATGCCGTACTCGGCGACGAGAAGCGGGACGCCCGGCACTTTCTCGTGTAGCCGATCGAGCACGCGGCCCAGGCCGTCCGCCCAGATTCCGTAGCCGAGCGGCGAGACGGGCGCGCCCGGCGGGTGCGGGACGACCTGGCCGTCGCGCACGCCGAGTGTCGAGTAGTAGGAGAACCCGATCAGGTCGAACGATCCCGCGAGGTCCGCGCGCTCGACCGGATCGCGGCCCGGCACGCGCAGGACGCCGTCTCGAAAGAGCCCGAGCCCGGCCGCCCAGTGCACGTCGTCGTACCGCTCGATCAGGCGCCGTGTCGCCGGCCCGTCGTCGTGCGCCACCGCCGTCGAGAGACCGAAGATCGACGCGACGGGTACACCGGTTTGTTTCAGTCGCACGGCCGCCTCGGCGGTGGCGAGCTGGATGGCTTCGGCCGCGATCGCCCACTCCGTGAGGTCGTTGTGACCGGGCGGCCAGCCGCCGCCGCGATACGCCGCGTTCGCGTAGTAGTTCGTCTCGTTCACGGGCTGCCAGCCGCCGACGAGATCGCCGAACGTCTGTGCCACGAAGTCGACGTGGCGCGACCAGGCGTCGGTGCGGTTCCGCTCGACGAGAAATCCACCCGACGCGGCGAACCAGCGGGGCAGGGTGAAGTGGTGCAGGCAGACCCACGGCACGATCCCGAGCGCGCGCGCGGCGCGGAGCACGTCGCGGTAGTGAGCGACCGCGCCGGCGTCGATGCCCCCCGGCTCCGGCTCGATCCGCGCCCACTCGATCGACAAGCGGTGGTGTCGCAGGCCGAGACCCGCGAGGATCGCGAAGTCCTGCGCGTAGCGCGTCGCGAAGCCGTTGCCGTCGCGCGAGGCGGGCGCGCGGCCCGCGCGTTCCCAGTCGATCCAGTCCGACGCGGGCGCGGCGCCCTCGCACTGCGTCGACGACGCGCCCGTTCCCCACATGAATCCGTCGGGCCAATGCATGCTCCGCGCACGATGACGGTCGGCGTCGGCGAAGGCAACCCGATGGGACCCGTCCGCGGTCGCTGTCCGAAAGGTTTGACTCGATTCCCGCCCCCATCTACCGTCGCGAACGCTTCGCCGCGAGAAAGGACGCAGACAGCCATGGGGCGCTTCGCGAACGCATTCGGTCCGCATCGGCCGGAGTCGACTTACGTCGCGCACGCGTTCCGCGAGCAGCGCTTCGAGGCGGGCGAGGTTGCGCTCAACTACGCCGTGAGCGGCGAGGCCGACAAGCCCGCGCTGCTCCTGATTCCCGGTCAGACGGAATCGTGGTGGGGCTACGAGCAGGCGCTGCCGCTGCTCGCGAGCCACTTCCAGGCCTTCGCCGTCGATCTGCGCGGGCAGGGCCGATCGACGCGGACGCCCGGCCGCTACACGCTCGACAACATGGGCAACGACCTGGTGCGCTTCATCGACGGCGCGATCGGCCGGCCGACGTTCGTGAGCGGCTTGTCTTCGGGTGGCGTGCTCTCGGCCTGGCTCTCGGCCTACGCCAAGCCGGGTCAGATCCGCGGCGCCGTCTACGAGGATCCGCCGCTCTTCGCGTCCGAGGCAAACACGTCCTGCGGACCTTCGGTGCGCCAGGGTATCGGCGCGATGTTCGCGCTCTGGAGCAAGTATCTCGGCGACCAGTGGAGCATCGGCGATTGGGACACGATGGTCGCCGCCGCGCCGCACGAGCTTCCCGCGTGGATGGGCGCGCTGGCCTCGCGCATGCCAGCGGCGGAGCCCCCGCAAAACCTGAAGGAGTACGACCCCGAGTGGGGGCGCGCCTTCTGGACGGGCACCGTCGCCGCGAGCTGCGATCACGCCCGGATGCTGTCGGCGGTGAAGGTGCCCGTGCTGCTCACCCATCACTTCCGCAAGGTCGACGAGGCCACCGGTCTTCTGCTCGGCGCACTCTCGGACGTGCAGGCGGCGCGCGTTCGCGAGCTCGTCGGTGCGGCGGGACAGCCGATCGAGTACCGGTCGTTTCCGACGATGGGGCACTCGATGCACGGACAGGATCCGAAGCTCTTCACGGAGACGCTCGTCGCGTGGATCGACTCGCTGACGGAGCCCGCCGCTACGGCTCCAGTACGACCTTGATCGCGCCCGATTCGCGGCTCGCGGCCGTGGCGAAGGCCTCCGGGGCGGCATCGAGCGGGAAGCGGTGCGTGATGATCGCGCGCGGCAGCTCGGGCGTGACCGCGAGCGTGGCGGCGGCGGTGTCGACGTCTCGGCTTACGGCGCCGCGCGAGTAGAAGAGCGTCGGCAGGAGCGACACCTCCTTCACCGTCATCGCAAAGCCCGGCATCGTCACCGGTTGCCAGTAGATGCCGGGAATCACGACCCGGCCGCCCGGCTTCGCGAGCTCCACCGCCTGCGCCAGCGCGCTCTCGCTGCCCGCGGCCTCCACGACCAGGTCGTACTGGCCGCTCGCGCGCTTGGCGCCGAGCCTCTCGCCGGCCGCGCGCTGCGCGTCATGGCGCGCGACGAGAGCGACCTCCGCGCCGGCCGCGCGCACCGCCGCGACGGCGCAGAGCCCGATCGTGCCGCCGCCGATCACGACGACGCGCTGATTCGCACGCAGCCCCGCGCGGCGCAGCGCGTAGACGACCACCGCGACCGGCTCGACGAGCGACGCGTCGCGAACCGGCAACCCGCTCGGCAGCGGAACCAGCGCGCGCGCCGGAACGCGGATCTCGTCCGCCATTCCGCCGTCGAGGCCCACGCCGTGAAACATCCCGACCCCGTCGAGGCACAGGTTGTAGTCTCCGGCCAGGCACGGCTCGCAGCGTCCGCACGGCGACATCGGCTCCACCGCCACCGGCGTGCCGTCGTCGGTGATGCCCGCGATCTCGTGGCCGAGCGTGATGCCCTGCACCTGGCCGAGCATGTGCAGGTCCGAGCCGCACACGCCCGCCGACTTCACGCGCACGCGAACCCCGCCACCCTTCGGCTCCGGCAGCTCGACGACGCGGATCTCGCGGCCTTCGCAACGTACGGCGCGCATCGATGTCTCCTTCGAAGCCCAGAGGATACACGGGCGGCGAGGAAGACTCGGTGATGATCCAGCGGTCAGCCGCTGACGCTGTGCCGCACGACAACCCCTCCGAGCGAGAGGCCAAGAACGAGCAGCATGCTCCCGGGCAGAATAGGGATCGGAACGGGCGCAGGACGCGTCGCGGCGAATGGAAGCGACTGATTGGTGCACGTCGTCTGTTGGCAAGCGGAGCCCGTGAAGGAGATCGCGTAGGTCGCCTGCATCGTGGTCGAGGACGCGAACGAGCCGGAGATCGTCTGCGTGATCGTGCAGCCGCCAGGCGCGACCTTCTGCGCCGAGAACGTTGGATCGTTCAGCGTTCCCGAGAGCGATCCCGGCTCGCCGGGGGAGGGTCCCGGCTCCGACAACGTGATCGATGGCTCGGAGTCCGTGACGACCAGCGCCGAAAGGCTGCTCGTGAAGACCGTTGTTCCCAGAAAGCTGTCGACGCAAGCGTACGCGGCCGGTGCGGACAGCGTGTACGTCCCCGATCGCCCGGCCGCCCACGCGGGCTCGCTCATGGCCGAAAGCATGCCGAGGAAACCGAGCCAACGGACACGCATCGCTTGCTCCCGTCCCCGCTCGCTGCCCCCCGCCTTCGTGCCGATCCCGGCGCGCTTCCGCAGTATACGCCGCCGCGTCAGTGCGCGGTCATCTCGAAGACGTGGTAGCCCCAGGCCCCGAGGTCGAGATACAGGCCGCGTGACGCCAGCTCGTCGCCCGCGCGATCGTAGCTCGCGGGACTCAGCTGGTCCGCCAGCCGGACCGTGCGCCCCAACCAGTCGGAGTGCGCGAGTCGGACGTAGCACTGACTCGCGTGGTCGGAGAAGTTGACCGCGACCAGCAGGCGCTTCCCGTCGTAGGACTGCCACGACGCCGCGATGAAGCAGTCCGACGTCCCGTTGCCGTCCCAGGCGGGCGTGCAATCGAGCAGGCGCCACTCACCGTTTCGGAGCGCCGGTCGACGGAGCAGGTCGAGCAGCGCGGCGTAGAAGCACTGCAGTGTCGCGTCGGTGGCCTCGCTCGGCGCGCGGACCAGATGGGGAGAGATTCGCTTCCGTCGACCCTCGAGCTGGCCCTGGTGGAAGAAGCGCAGCCCGGGCGAGAGGTAGGTGAGGACGGCCGCGGCCTCGTGCATGCCGGGCGCAAAGGTCGCGGCCGCACGGGGCTCGTCGTGGTTCTCCATGAAGCGGGCGAGCCGGGTCTGGTAGTCGAGATCGGCCTTCAAGTGGTCGCGCACCGGCCGGGCGGCCGCCGCGCGCAGCCGATCGTAGAGCCGCTTGTCGTAGGCGTAGTCGAACCCCTGCTGCAGCACGGTCCACTCGAAATCCCAGTAGACCTCCGCCATGAAGCGGAACTGCGGGAAGCGCTTGCGGACCTCGTCGGTGGCCCGGGGCCAGAAGGGAAGTGCGCGGCGCTCCCACGTCCGCTCGAACACGTCCGGCAGCACGAGCATCGCCATGTCGCAGCGCACGCCGTCGCACTGCGCCGCGATCTTCGCGAGCTCGCCGATCATCGCGTCGTGCAGCGCTGGATTGGAGTAGTCGAGCTGCAGCGTATCCGGCCAGCCGGCAAAGTACGGATCCCGACCGTGCGCGAGAAGCCGCTCCACTCGCGCGGCCTTCACCCACGTGTAGTTCTGCGGCGCTCGCGCGAGGTCGAGCTCGTTGCCCGAGACGTAGAAGTCGGGGTGCTCGTCGGCCCACGGATGATCGAGCGCGGTGTGATTGGGCACGAAGTCGAGCATGAGCCGGAGCCCGCGCGCACGAAGTCGCTCGCGGAGCCGGGAAAGCGCGGCGTCCCCGCCCAGCGCGGGGTGGACGGCGTAGCCGGCGATCGCGAAGCCGGAGCCGGCGATGTCCTCTTCGCGCAGGTCGGAAAGGGTCTCCTCGAACTCCCGGCGCCACGCGGCGTTCTCGCGCGAGATCCGCCGTCCGGCGGACCCGGTGAGCCAGACCGAGAGCAGCCAGATCCAGTCGAAGCCCAGCGCGGCGAGGCGATCCAGCTCCGCCTCCGGCACGTCGTCGAGCGTCGCCGCGCGGCCGAGCTTCCCGGACAGCTCCGTGAGCCAGACGCGCGTATTGATCTGGTAGAGCGAGGGATGCAGCGGCAGCCTAGGCAGCGACGAGTCCGGCATCACTTCGAGCGGCGCTTGCGGGCGCTCGGCTTGTCGATCTCGGTCATCGCGCCCACCGCGCCGAGCTCCAGGAGCTGGTCCGCGGTGCTCGTCGCGAACAGGTGCATGAGGCGCGCGATGATCCCGGTCCAGCCAGTCTGGTGACTCGCGCCGAGACCGGCCCCGTTGTCGCCGTGGAAGTACTCGTAGAAGCTCAGGTAGTCGCGCCAGTGCGGGTCGCTCTGGAAGGTCTCGACCCCGCCGTACACCGGCCGGTGTCCGCTCTCGTCGCGCAGGAAGAGGCGGGTCAGGCGACGCTGGATCTCTTCGGCGACCTCGTACAGGTTCATCATCCGACCCGATCCCGTCGGACACTCGACCGTGAACCCCTTCCCGTAGTAGGTGAAGTACTGCAGGAGCGCGCGCACGATCAGCGCGTTGACGGGCATCCAGATCGGCCCGCGCCAGTTCGAGTTTCCACCGAACATTCCCGTGTCGGATTCCGCCGGCAGGTACGCGACCTTGTACTCCTGCGCTCCGACCTGGAACGAGAAGGGATGCTCGGCGTGATGACGCGAGAGCGAGCGGATCCCGAACGGGCTCAAGAACTCGTTCTCGTCGAGCATCTTCGCGAGCACGCGGCGGAGCTTCGCCTCGTCCAGGACCGAGGCGAGCAGCCGGCCTCGCTCACCCGGTCGAGCCGGGTCGTGGATCCGCGCCGTGAGCTCCGGGCGCGCGGCGACGAAGCGCCGGAAGCGCTCCAGGATCTCCGGATGCTCCTGGATGAGCTTTCCGTCGAAGACGGTGACCGCGCAGAGCGGAAGGAGCCCGACCATCGAGCGGACTTTCAAGCGATTCGCCTGGCCGTCGGGCAGCCGCAGGACGTCGTAGAAGAAGCCGTCCTCTTCGTCCCACATGCCCCGGTCGCGGCTCCCGCTGACCAGCGCGGACGAGATCCAGAGGAAGTGCTCGAGGAACTTCAGCGCCATCTCCGCGTACGCGGGACGCTCGAGCGTCAGCTCGGCGGAGATCTGCAGCATGTTCTGGCAGAAGAGCGCCATCCACGCGGTGCCATCCGCCTGCTCGAGATATCCCCCCGTCGGCAGCGGCGCGCTCCGATCG
>CAZMKX010000087.1:0-9616 GCA_964566375.1 uncultured Myxococcales bacterium | reverse complement strand
CAGGTCACCACGCCGCTGATCGCGAAGCTCCTCTACGCGTTCGGGCCCGTCGACGCGCACCGCAAGCCGGATCTCCTGCAGGCTCTCGGCGAGATCCTCGAGTCGTACAACCTGACCGTGGACCGGCGCGGCCTTCTGAACCGCATCCTGCAGATCGCCGTCGGCTCGACCGGCGCGGACCGTGGTTCGCTCATGCTCTGGGACGAGGCGGAAGGCGCGCTGCGCGTCGAGGTCGCGATCGGAATCGAGAAGGAGCTGATCCCGAAGATCCGCATCCGCCCCGGCGAGGGCATCGCCGGCCTCGCCTTCGCGGAACGCAAGCCGTTGCTGCTCTCGGGCAAGGCGGACCAGAAGCTCTACGAGATCTCCCGCGAGCGCAGCGACGTGGAGTCGGCGATCTCGGCTCCGCTCGTGCACGGCGAGCGCGCGCTCGGCGTGCTGAACCTGTCCCACAGCCTGCGGCGCGGCGCGTTCTCGAACGAGGACCTCGAATTCGTCTCGAAGCTCGCGGCGATCGACGCGAAGATCATCACGCGCGCCGAGGAGTACCACCGCCTGCTCGGCGATTCCGCGCGCCTGCGCGCGCAGAGCGTCGTGCGCGAGGTCCTCGCGCAGAGCGATCCCCTGCACCAGCGCCTTTCGCGGATCTGCCGCTACCTGGCCGACGAGCTCTCCGGCGGGATCGCTCACGTCTTCCTGGTCGACCCCGAGCAAGGCGCGCTCGTGCTGCGCGGCTCCTCGACCGCGATCGACCCGCTGGCCTCCCCCTATCGGATCAAGCCCAGCGACGGCATCCACGGCTGGGTCGCGCGCCAGCGCAAGCCCGTCGTGATGGCGAGCACGAACGACGACGGCTCCGCGAGCTTCGCAGTCCTGCCGCTCGTCGCGCGCGGTGAGCTCGTCGGCCTGCTGTCGTTCGAGGGCATGCTCGCGCCGGGAGCGCCCGAGATCCTGCGCGAGAAGATCGGCGCGGTCGCCGACGCGCTCGCCGTCGAGCTCGGTGATGCATTGCGCGCGCTCTTCATGGAGCGCGAGGCGACGAAGACTGGCGCCATCACGGAGCTGGCCGCGCGGCTCTCCTCGGCGGCCGACTCCGCGCAGCTGCACCGCTCCATGACGTCCTCGGCCGCGATGATCCTCGAGGCCGAGCACGCCGTCCTGCGCCTGCAGGACCCCGCGACCGGTCGCTACCAGATCCGCTCGTACTTCGGCTCGGCCGAGACCGAGGAGCAGGCGCCGCTCCTCGAGCTCGAGAAGGCGCTCTCGATCCGTGCACTCTCGCAGCGCGCCGCGGTTCGCGTCGTCGATCTGGCCGTCGACCCCGAGCTCTCCGCGCTCCGCGCCGACGTGATCTCCGCGCTCTCCTGGCCGCTGCGCCGCGAAGGTCGGGTGATCGGCACGCTGTCGCTGCTCGGCAAGGTGGCCCGCGACGCACTCACCAGCGAGAGCTTCTCCGCGCAGGACCAGGCCCTGCTCGGCCGCTTCGCCGAGCACGCGCAGCAGGCGCTCGAGCAGGTCGGCGAACGCGAGCGCATGCGCCACCAGCGCCGCTTCGACGACCTGACCGGCCTTCCAAACGCGGCTCACGTGGGGGAGCGGATCGAAGAGGAGATTGCGCGCTCCGGCGCGCGCGGCCGCACGTTCGCGATCGTCCGCTTCCGGCTCGACGGCCTCGGCGAGCTGCTCGCCGGTCCGGACCAGCCCTCCGCCGAACGGCTCGTGCTCTCGCTCGGCCAGGAGCTCCGCGCGGGCCTGCGCGAGTTCGACATCGTCGCGCGCAGCGCGCCCGACACGTTCCTGATGCTGATTCCCGAGCCGGAGTCCGACGTCTCGGCGCTGCTCGGCCCGCTCGCGCGGCGCGCGCGCGAGGCCATCCGGCGCGAGCCCGACCCGAGTCTCGGCGAGCGGCTGCGCCTCGAGTTCGGCTACGCGCTCTTCCCGAGCGACGGCCAGACCTCGCGTGCGCTGCTCGAGGCGACGCGCCGCACCCGCATCACGGACTGACCCGGCCGCTCGAGCGCGCGCGCCAGGGCGCCTCGACCCACGCGACCCCGAGCGCGTCGGCGACACCTTTCAGCGTCACCTGACCGCGATAGCAGTTCACCCCGCGCGCCAGGGCCGGATTCGCCGCCAGCGCGCCGTCGACGCCGCGGCGGCAGAGCTCCATCAGGTACGGAAAAGTGGCGTTGTTCAGCGCCAGCGTGGACGTGCGCGGAACCGCTCCCGGCATGTTGGGGACACCGTAGTGGATCACGCCGTGTTCCACGTACGTGGGCTTGGAGTGCGACGTGGGCCGGATCGTCTCGACGCAGCCGCCCTGGTCGACTGCGACGTCGACGATCACCGAGCCCGGCTTCATGCGCGAGACGAGCCCCCGGTCGACCAGGATCGGCGCACGCGCGCCGGCCAGCAGGACCGCGCCGATCACCAGGTCCGCTTCGAGCACCGCCTGCTCCAGGTTCACGACGTTGGAGTACAGCGTGTCGATGCCGCCGTGATAGATGTCGTACAGGTGCGAGAGCTTGCGCTGGTCGACGTCGAGCACGGCGACCTCGGCGCCGAGCCCGGTCGCCATCCGCACCGCCGCAGTGCCTACGATGCCCGCGCCGATCACCGCCACGCGACCGCGCGGCACGCCCGGCACGCCGCCGAGCAGGACCCCGCGCCCGCCCTGATCGCCCTGCAGGTAGCGGGCGCCGATCTGCACGGCGAGCCGTCCGGCGACCTCGCTCATCGGCACCAGCAGCGGAAGCGAGCCGTCGTCGAGCTGAACCGTCTCGTAGCCGATCGCGATGATGCCGCGCTCGAGGATGCGCCGGGTCAGCTCCGGCTCGGGCGCGAGGTGCAGGAAATCGAAGAGCGCCTGGCCGGGACGCATCGCCGCGATCTCCGCTGGCGTCGGCTCCTTCACCTTCGTGACGACCTCGGCACTGGCGATCACGTCCTCGGCCGACGGCAGCACGCGCGCGCCGACCGCCTCGTAGTCGCCGTCGGGGAAGCCGCTGCCCTCGCCTGCGGTCGTCTCGACGAAGACCTCGTGTCCCGCGGCGACCAGGGTGCGAGCGCCGACCGGCAGGAGCGCGACGCGCAGCTCGCGGTCCTTGGTCTCGCGCAGAACGCCGACTCGCATGCGGATCTCCTTCCCGGCGGGAGTTCACCGCCCAAGATACCGCGCGCGCAGGCGAGATCCTTGGGGGGTGATCGGATCGAACGGTGCCGAACTTGTGCGCGCCCCTACCAGACCGGTCGCGCATTCAGCCCGCTGTGAACGAGCTCGCGCTCCGCGCCGTCGGAGACGCGCGCCACGTACAGAAGACTCTCGTCGGGCGTGCCGCGCGCGGAGGCGTAGGCGACGAAGCGGCCGTCCGGCGAGATCGCGGGCGACTCCTCGTTGTAGCCCGTCTTCGTGACGGGCCGCTTCGCCGATCCGTCGGCGCGCATGATCCAGACGTCCGTGTTCCCGTCGGTCTTGCGCAGAAACGTGATCCACTTTCCGTCGCGCGAGAAGCGCGGGTGACTTCCGCGCGTGAGCGGGTGCGGCTCGGTCTCGCCGAGCACTTCCAGGAAGATCGTCGGTCCCTGGGGCGCGCGCCGTTCACCCCGCGAGAACACCACCGTGCGGCCGTCGGGAGACACGTCCGGCTCGGCGCCGCCGGTCGTGCCCGGCAGAACTTCGGCGCCTCGCGCATCGACCTCCGCCCAGATCGCGCCGGCGAAGCCCTTCGCCTCGCGCACCACGCCGTGCCAGACCAGCCGGATCGGGCCAGCCGCGATCCCGGCGCCGTTCCCGACCGGTCCACGGCGCACCCGCGCCCAGGCGCCGGAGAGGCGGTTCCAGGTGTACAGGCTGAGCGAGTCGTCGGACTGGGCAACGCGCCCCACGAGCAGGTGCGTGCCGTCGCGGCTCCAGTCGAACGGGATCGTGCCGAGGCCGGCATCCGGGATCGGACGGAACTCGCCGGACTCCGGCGCGAGGAGGGAGAGCGTGGTCTGCAGCTTTGGCTTGGTCGTGTCGGGCTTGTCCTGATCCTCGATGCGCGCGGCCTTCCGGAAGTCCTCCAGGCTGGAGATCCCCTCCGCCGCCGCTTGACGGACGAACGCGATCGGCTCGGTCGGAAGCTCCTCATCGGAGATGCTCCCGGAGCACGCCGCGAGCGCGATGCACAGCCACGCCGCGCGGGCGACGCTAACGAACGCTCCGCCCGCGGTACGCGCGAGCCGCCTCGTCCCAGACGAAGAGCGCCGCGCCGAGCACGCCGGATTCCTGGACGGAGACCACGAGCTGCGCGGCGCCCGCGTACAGAGGTCGACCGTCGGCGCCGAGCGCTCCCGCGAGGTCGGTGTGCGACAGGTAGGCCGCCGTGTCGACGTGCGAGTGGTAGATGCCAACCAGCCGCTCGCCGCGCTGGTCCGCTTCGCGAAGTGCATGCAACAGCTCCTGCTCGTCGATCCAGAACGCGCGCCGCGCATCGAGACTCGATTCGCCGCGCGCCACCCGCGCGCTCTGGACGTTTGCGCAGCGCACGGTCCTCGTCGGCGCCTCGGGGTCACCGCCGAGCAGCAGACCACAACACTCTTCCGGATAGCACTCGCGGGCGTGCTGGAAAACCTCGAGCAGGAGCTCGCGCGGGAAGCGAAGCGGCTCGACCGACTCGTCGACCTGCGCTGCCGCCCGCTGTCGCCAGGTGGCCCCCTCGCCTGGAGATTCGTCCTCGCCGCTCACGTCAGATCTCGTAGGTCACCGGCTCGCCCGGAACGCGTGGCACGCCGCGCTCGGCCGCCTCGCGGCACAGGTCGGCCAGGCTGCGACGCGCGAGGGACTGCTCGAGATCCGCGCGCAGCAGGCTCCAGACGAAATCGGGCGTTTCGGGTCCCGGCTGGGCATCGCTCTCGGCGAGCGTCAGGGCGCTGCCCTGCACGGCCCGGACGATCTCGGCGAGCGCGATCGCCTCCGGCGCGCGCGCGAGCTGATAGCCCCCGCCCGGTCCGCGCTTGCTGGTGACGAGCGCCGCCCGGCGCAGCTTCTGGAAGATCTGCTCCAGGTACCGCGCGGGAATCCGCTGGCGGCGGCCGACCTCGAGCAAAGGCACCGGTCGCGCACCGCCGTTGTAGGCGAGATCGAAGAGACCGTAGATCGCATAGCGGACCTGCTGGGTAGCGCGCATCGCTGCTCGCAGCCGACCGTAACACGAGCGCACGGTCGTTTGGATGGCCTAGAGTCAGGCGGTCCCCCACCGCCGACTCCTCCAGAGGCCCCGCCCGCTCCGATGTCCGATCCCGCGATCCCGCGACCGCTGCTGCGGTTCGTCGACTCCCTCGCCTCGCGCAGTGACGACGCGCTGGGCGGACGGGTCCGGGCGACGCTCACGCTCGATTCGCGCAGCGCGCGAACGGGCGACTTCGCGCTCGACGCGGCGCTCCGTCCGATCCTCGAGCGACGCGGGATCGACGCGCTCTTCTCGCACCAGGCGGAGGCCCTCGCGCACGTGCGCGAAGGACGCGACGTGCTGATCTCGACCGCGACCGCGAGCGGGAAGAGCCTGATCTACAACCTCGCCATCGCCGAGCGCGCGCTGGCCCGGCGCACGTCGCGCGCACTCCTGCTCTTCCCGCTGAAGGCGCTCGAGCACGACCAGCTGCAGAGCCTGCGCGCCGACTTCGCGGCGCTGCCGCTCCTGGACGGACCCACGGCCGAGATCTACGACGGCGACACGTCGCCGTACCAACGCAAGCGCATCCGCGAGCACCCGCCCACGGCGCTCTTCACCACGCCCGACATGCTGCACTTCGGAATCCTGCCCGGGCACGACGGCTGGAAGGAGTTCCTGCGCGACCTGGAGCTGATCGTGGTCGACGAGGTGCACACCTATCGCGGTGTTCTCGGCGCGCACTTCGCGCAGATCCTGCGCCGGCTCCTGCGCGTCGCCCGTCACCACGGCGCGAGCCCGCGCGTCGTCGCGTGCTCGGCGACGATCGGGAACCCCGCGGCGTTCGCGCGCGAGCTGTTCGGCCGCGAGCTCGCGCTCGTCGAGGACGACGGCTCGCCGCAGCCCGCGCGCTGGCTGGTCTTCGTCGAGCCCGAGACGTCGACCTACACCACTGCGGCACGGCTCTTCCGGCACTGCGTTCGCGCGGGTCTGCGCACGATCGCGTTCACGCAGTCGCGGCGCGTGACGGAGCTCATGCACGTGTGGATCCTCGAGGCCGAGCCCCGCCTCGCCAACCGGATCTCGTCCTATCGCAGCGGCTTCCTGCCCGAGGAGCGGCGCGCGATCGAAAAGCGGCTCTTCGACGGCGACCTGCTCGGCGTGATCTCGACCTCGGCGCTCGAGATGGGCATCGACGTCGGCGGGCTCGACGCCTGCATCCTCGTCGGCTATCCGGGCTCGATCCTCGCCACGCGCCAGCGCGCGGGGCGCGTCGGGCGCGGGCGCGAAGGCGTGATCTTCGTCGTGCCGCAGGAGGACGCGCTCGACCGGTTCTTCCTGAACCACCCCGAGCAGGTGGTCTCGCGGCCGTGCGAGGACGCGATCGTCGATCCCGGCAACGAAGAAATCGTCGCGGCCCACCTCCCCTGCGCCGCCTCCGAGCTGCCGCTCCTGCATTCGGAACCCTGGCTCGAGACGGGCGCGGCGCGGGCCGCGCTCGCGCTCGCACATTCGCGCGGCCTGCTGCTCGAGAGCGCGGGCGGCGGGGAGTCCTTCGCCGCGCGCCGGAAGCCCGCGGCCGACGTGCAGCTGCGCTCCGCCGGCGAATCGTTCGCGATCAAGCGCGCGGCCGAGACGGGCAAGCGCGTGGTCGGGACGATCGGCGGCGCGCGCGTCACCGGAGAGTGTCATCCCGGCGCCGTGTACCTGCACCGCGCCGAGTCGTTCCTGGTGACGGGGCTCGACTTCGAGAAGCGCGAGGTCACGGTCGAAGGCCCGGCGCAGGTCGACTGGTACACCCGGCCCGTGGTCGAGAAGGAGACCGAGATCCTCGAGGTGCTGCGCACGCGCCCGAGCGGGAACATGCTCGTGAAGCTCGGCCGCCTGCGCGTCACTTCGAAGACGACCGCCTACGAGAAGCGGCGCGTATTCGGCCAGGACCTGCTCGGCCGCCACCCTCTCGAGCTTCCGCCCACGCGCTTCGAGACCGAGGGTGTGTGGATGGAGCTCGCGCCTCAGATCGAGCGCGTCGTGAAGTCCGAGAAGGGCCACTTCATGGGCGGGATCCACGGGCTCGAGCACGCGGCGCTCGCGCTGTTTCCGCTCTTTGCGCTGTGCGACCGCTTCGACGCGGCCGGCATCTCGATCCCGCGCCATCCGCAGGTGCGCGGCCCGGCGATCTTCCTGTACGACTCCCACCCCGGCGGGATCGGGATCGCGCGCGCGATCTTCCCTCGGCTCGAGGAGCTGATCGCGCTCGCGGGGCAGATCACGTCCGAGTGCCCCTGTGTGGACGGATGCCCGTCGTGCATCCACTCGCCGCGCTGCGGGGCGGGCAACAAGCCGCTCGACAAGCGCGCGGTCGTGCGCACCGTCGATCTCGCGTTGGGCCGCGAGTCCCTCCCTGCGCGGACAGCCGATCTCGCCGAGCCGGAGCCCGACGAGCCCGACCTGTTCACGATCGCTTCCGAAGCGCGACCCGCACCGTTGATCTTCGACGTCGAGACCCAGCGCTCCGCGGCCGAGGTCGGCGGCTGGGGGAACACGCACCTGATGAGGCTCGCGCTCGCGGTGGTCTACGACGCGGCGACGGGCGAGTTCGAGACCTACACCGAAGCGCGTGCCGAGGCGCTGATCGAGCGGCTGTTCCGCGCGCCGGCGGTCGTCGGCTTCAACAGCCGGCGGTTCGACTACGGGGTGCTGCGCGCCTACACCACGCGCGACCTCGCGAAGCTGCCGACTTTCGACCTCCTCGAGGAGATCCACCGCAAGCTCGGCTATCGCCTCTCGCTGGACCATCTGGGCACGCACACGCTGGGACGCGGCAAGACGGGCGATGGGCTGCAGTCGCTCGCCTGGTGGAAGGAAGGCAAGCTCGAGCTGATCGAGGCCTACTGCCGAAAGGACGTCGAGCTCGTGCGCGATCTGCTCGCGTTCGCCGCCCGCGAGGGACACGTGCTCTTCCAGCGCAAGACGGGCGAGCTCGTGAAGCTGCCCGTCGAGTGGGACGAGGCGACGATCCTCGCCCGCGCCGCGGGCGAAACGGCGCCTCCGGGTGAAAAAACGGCCTAGGCCGATACACTCCGCCCCGCTGTGCTGCGCCTGGAAGACGCCTCCAAGTCGTTCGGTGGGCGCGCGCTCTTCGAGGGCGCGTCGCTGCACGTCCGCGCCGGCGACCGCATCGGACTGGTCGGCCGAAACGGCGCCGGCAAGACGACGCTCCTGCGCATGCTCGCCGGCAAGGACACCCCCGACTCGGGGAGCCTCGTGCTCCGACGAGGCGCGCGCGTCGGCTACCTGCGCCAGGAGGTGAGCGCAGTCTCCGATCGCACCGTGATCGCCGAGGCGGAGACCGCGCTCGAGCCGCTGCGCGCGCTCGAGCGGCGGATGCGCGAGCTCGAGGAGGAGATCGCCCGCGAGCACGAGCACGTGCCCGACGACGTGGCCTCCCGCTACGACGAGCTGCGGCTCGCTTTCGAGCGCGGCGGCGGCTTCTCCGCCGACGCCGAGCTGCGCGCGACGCTGGTCGGGCTCGGCCTCGGCCCCGAGAAGTGGGAGCAGCCGCTCGCGAAGCTCTCCGGCGGCTGGCTGATGCGCGTCGAGCTCGCGAAGCTCCTGATCGCGCGCCCCGAGGTCCTCCTGCTCGACGAGCCGACGAACCACCTCGACCTGCCGTCGATCCGCTGGTTCGAAGGCGTGCTCGCGAGCTACCCGGGATCGGTGGTCGTGGTCTCGCACGATCGCGTCTTCCTGGACCGACACTGCAACCGGATCGCCGAGCTGTCCGCGTCGCGGCTCACCTCGTACAAGGGGAACTACACGGCGTACGTGGAGCAGAAGGCGCTTCGGCTCGACGAGGCCGATGCGCGGCGCAGGAACCTCGAGCGCGAGATCGCGGAGAAGGAGCGCTTCGTCACGCGCTTCAAGGCGAAGGCAAGCAAAGCCAGCCAGGCGCAGAGTCGCGTGAAGCAGATCGAGAAGCTGCGTGCCGAACGCGAGCTCCAGCCAACCGAGCAGAACGAGCGCACGATGCGCGTGCGCTTCAAGACGTCGCTGCGCTCGGGCGAGACCGTGCTGCGCCTCGAGCGCGCGGCCAAGGCGTACGGCGAGAAGGTCGTCTACCGCTCTCTCGACTTCGAAGTGCGTCGCGGCGAGCGCGTGGCGCTGGTCGGCCCGAACGGCGCGGGCAAGTCGACGCTCCTGCGCCTCGCTGCGGGCGCCTTCCCGCCCGACCGCGGCGCGCGCGAGCTCGGTCACAACGTGCGCCCGGGCTTCTACGCGCAGCACCAGGTCGATGCGCTCGATCCCGGCCGCACGGTCCTGCGCGAGCTCGAGGAGGGTGCGTCGATCGACGAGATTCCGCGCCTGCGGAGCATCCTCGGCGCGTTCCTGTTCTCGGGCGACGACGTCGACAAGCGCGTCTCCGTGCTCTCGGGCGGCGAGAAGGCGCGGCTCGCGCTCGCCAAGCT
>CAZMKX010000086.1:6980-9823 GCA_964566375.1 uncultured Myxococcales bacterium | reverse complement strand
CGCCTCAAGAACCTGCTGGCCCCGGGCACCGAGGGCGGCGTCACGACGTACCTCCCCGACGGCGACGTGACGACGATCTTCGAGGCCTCGGAGCGCTACCAGCGCGCGGGCGTGCCGCTGGTCGTGATCGCGGGCGCCGAATACGGAACCGGCTCGTCGCGAGACTGGGCCGCCAAGGGCACCATGCTGCTGGGCGTGCGCGCGGTGATCGCCACGAGCTTCGAGCGCATCCACCGCAGCAACCTGGTGGGCATGGGCGTGCTGCCGCTCGAGTTCGCCGACGGCGCGACCGCCGCCTCGCTCGGGCTCAACGGGCGCGAGCTCTACGACATCGAGGGCCTGGCGAACCTGCGGCCGCGCGCGTCGATCGTCGTCACCGCGCGCGGCGACGGCGGCGAGAAGACGTTCCGGGCGATCGTCCGCATCGACACCCCGCGCGAGCTCGAGTACTACCAGCACGGCGGCATTCTCCCGTACGTGCTGCGCCAGCTGCTCTGACCGCAGGCGGCCCGTCCGTCCCCCCGCGTCGCGCCTGACACCGTCTGGCGTCGCTGTCGCGGGCGCGCCGATTCGAGTTCGCGCGCGCGCGGGCCGATTCTAGAAGCGGCTCCGCGGCACTCGTTCGCGCGCGAGCCGCTGCGCCTGGCGCGAGGGGAAATCGTGCTCTCGGATCCGAGTCTGATCGCGGAGTTCGTGGTCGAATCGCTCGAGCATCTCGAGGCGGTCGAGCCGCTCCTGCTCGAGCTGGAGAAGCGCGGCGCGATCGACGCGGAGGCGATGAACGAGATCTTTCGCGCGGTCCACAGCATCAAGGGCGCGGCGGGGTTCCTGGGGCTGGAGAACGTCTCCGGACTCTCGCACGTGCTCGAGAGCCTCCTGATGCGGCTTCGAGACGGGCAGCTCGCCTTCCAGGCGCCCATGGCCGACCCGCTGCTGCGCGCGATCGACGCGCTGCGCACGCTCCTGCGCGGGCTCCCCGAGTCGCAGGGCGAGCCCGCCACGGAGCTGATCGCGAGCCTCGAAGGCGTGCTCGAGGGGCGCGCGCCCGCGCTGCGGGCCGGCGACGATTTCGCGCGCGCCTGCGACGCGCAGCGCCGCAAGGGACACCACGTCGTTCGCGTCGCGCTCCCCTCGCGCAAGCGGGAGCGCCTGAAGCTGCTCGAGAAGCTCGCGCGCTTCGGCGAGCTCGTGCCCGAGCCCGGTGCGAAGCCGCGCTCCGTGGTGATCGGATCGGCGCTCGAGCCCGACCTGCTCGCGGAGGCCGTCGAGCTCGACGCGGCCAAGGTCGTGCCGCTTCCGATCCGCGTCGAAGGCGCGACCGACGAGTTCCCGCTGCCCGACCCCGGCCGGCCGCTTCCGCTCTACTTCGGCCAGATCGCCGTCGATCTCGGCTTCATCAGCGACGCGCAGCGGCGCGACGTGCTGCGCGCGCAGCGGGCGTCGTTGCTGCGCCGCTCGTTCAGCGAGACGGCCGTCGCGCTGGGCCTGCTCACGACCGACCAGGCCGAGGCGATCGCGGCGACGCAGGGCGAGCGCCTTGCCGACGCGGAGCTCCCCGCGCACCCGTTCGAGGACGAGGAGCTCGAGCCGGGCGCGGAGGCGGCGCTGATCGAGAAGGTGAGCACGCAGCTACTGCCGGAGCACGACGCGCTGTCCGTCGGCGAGAAGCGCGCCGACACGATCCGCGTCTCGCTCGCGCTCCTCGACAAGCTGATGAACCTGGCGGGCGAGCTGGTGCTCGGCCGCAATCAGATGCGCCAGCTCCTCGAGCGTTCGACACAGCCGGGTGTCAAGGCGGTTCTCCAGAACCTGGACCTGGTCACGACCGAGCTGCAGGAGAACATCATGAACACGCGGATGCAGCCGATCCGCGTGCTCTTCGACCGCATGCCGCGCCTCGTGCGGGACATGGCCCAGAAGCTCGGCAAGAAGGTCGAGCTCGATACCTCCGGAGGCGACGTCGAGCTCGATCGCTCGATCATCGAGTCGCTCGCCGATCCGATGACCCACATGCTGCGCAACGCCCTCGACCACGGACTCGAGGACCCGAAGGGCCGGGCCGTGCTCGGCAAGCCGGAGACGGGCCGCGTCTCGGTGCGCGCGTACCACGAGCGCGGGCGCGTGGTGATCGAGGTGAAGGACGACGGCCGCGGCATCGACCCGGAGCGCGTGAAGGAGTCCGCCATCGCACGCGGCGCGATCACGCGCGAGCAGGGCGCCGGGCTCTCGGAGAAGGACGCGATCCTGCTGATCTTCCAGCCCGGCCTGTCGACGGTCGACGAGATCTCGGACTTCTCCGGTCGTGGCGTCGGCATGGACGTCGTGCGAACGAACATCCAGAACCTCGGCGGCCAGATCGACGTCGACACCGCGATCGGAGACGGCACGACGCTGGTCATCCACCTGCCGCTCACGCTCGCGATCATCCCGTCGCTGATCGTCTCGGTCGCGCAGGAGCGCTTCGCGATTCCGCAGGTGAACGTGGTCGAGGTCGTGCGGCTGAAGAGCGAAGCCGAGCAGATCGAGCGCATCCGCTCGAGCGAGGTGCTGCGGCTTCGCGGGGAGCTGCTTCCGCTCGTGCGGCTCGCGAGCTGCCTCGGCATCGACGTGCCCGGGTCGGCGAAGCAGGCGCGCTCGAACGTGGTGGTGCTGCGCAGCGGCGCGCACCTGTACGGGCTGGTCGTCGACCAGCTTCACGACAACGAGGAGATCGTGGTGAAGCCGGTCTCGTCGCACCTGGCCGAATGCGGCTGGTACGCGGGTGCGACGATCCTGGGCGACGGGCGCGTCGCGATGATCCTCGACACGATCGGCGTCGCCAGGCGCGCGAGCATCCGCTTCGA
>CAZMKX010000086.1:4368-6880 GCA_964566375.1 uncultured Myxococcales bacterium | reverse complement strand
TCGCGATGATCCTCGACACGATCGGCGTCGCCAGGCGCGCGAGCATCCGCTTCGACGAGATCGCCAGCGAGCGGGCGCTCCGCGCGAGAGCGAAGACCGAGCCGGAAGCGCCGGCCGCGCAGCGGCGCTCGCTCGTCGTGTTCGCGAACGCGGCCGACGAGCGCTTCGCGGTTCCGCTCTCGGACCTGCTCCGGCTCGAGCGCGTCGACAAGACCCAGGTGGAGTGGATCGGTGCGAAGCCGTTCCTGAAGCACCGCGACCGCGCACTCCCGCTGGTACACCTCGAGAACGTGCTGCCGGTGCGCGGCGGCTCGAACGACAGCGAGGAGTTCTTCGTGCTGATTCCCAGGATCGCGGGCGTCGAGGCGGGGATCGTCGCGGCGCGCATCGTTGATACACTGGAGAGCGACGCGCAGCCCGACCCCACGCAGCTCTCCGCGCCGGGTTTGCTCGGCTCCGCGATCGTCGACGACCGGCTGACGCTCTTCCTCGACACCGCGCGGCTGCTCGAGGCGGCCGGAGTCGAGAGGAACGCGACTTGAGCACCCCGTCGAGCACGGCCGAGCGGCGCTTCTGCACGTTCTTCCTGGGCGAGGAGTGCTACGGCATCGACATCCTCACCGTACGGGAGATCAACCGGCAGGTGCAGATCACGCCCGCGCGCGGCGCTCCGAAGGCCGTGCGCGGGTTCCTGAACCTGCGCGGCCAGATCGTCACCGTGATCGATCCCGCGGTCCAGCTCGGCTACGCGCCGCGCGAGCTCCGCCCGACCAGCCGCCTGGTCATCCTGAAGACCAACGCCGACCTCGCGAGCCTGGGCCTGGGCGGGCTCGAGACCGACGACGAGCTCGCCGGTCTGTGGATCGACCGGATCTCCGACGTCATCACCGTCACCCCCGATCAGATCGATCCGGCGCCGCCCGATCAATCGGGCCAGAACGATCACATGATCGCGGCTGTCGTGCAGCGGAACGACCAGGTCATTCGCCTGGTCGAGCCGAGCACGTTGCTGCGACGAAGTAGCACGGGGTAGAAGATGGCCGAACCGCTCAAGGTCCTCGTCGTCGACGACAGCGCGATCTATCGCAGCCTGGTGCAGGGCTGCGTGCGCGACATGCCCGATCTGCGCTGCGTCGGCACGGCGCACGACGGCAAGGACGCGGTCGCCAAGGCCGAGCAGCTGCGGCCAGACCTGATCCTGCTCGACGTGGAGATGCCCGTGATGGGCGGCGTCGAGGCGATTCCGCGCCTGCGCAAGGTCGTGCCCGAGGCCGGCATCATCATGGTCTCGAGCCTGACCACGCACGGCGCGAACGTGACGATGGAGGCGCTTCAGGCGGGCGCGTTCGACTTCGTGACCAAGCCGCAGGTGAAGGCCGGCGAAGACGGCTTCGCGGCATTGCGCGAGCCGCTCACCGAAGTGATCGCCGCGTTCCGCGAGGGCCGCCTGCAGCGCACGCGCCCGGCTGCGGTTGCTCCGCGCCCGAAGGCGCGCGGGAAGGCGCCCGCCATCGACGTGGTGGCGATCGGCGTCTCGACCGGCGGGCCGAGCGCGCTCGCGGAGCTGATCCCGAAGCTGCCTGCGGACCTGCGCGTTCCGGTGCTGATCGTCCAGCACATGCCCGCGCGCTTCACCGCCTCGCTCGCGACCTCGCTCGACCGGCGCTCGAAGCTGCGCGTGTTCGAGGCCGAGGAAGGCCGCCCGCTGCGCGCCGGTGAGGTGCTCGTCGCGCCCGGCGGCAAGCATCTGACGGTCGCGGTGAACGACTCGGAGCCCTTCGTGCGACTCACCACGACGCCGCCGGTGAGCTCGTTCCGCCCCTCGGCCGACGTGCTCTTCGCGTCGCTCGCGTCCGCGCTTCCCGGCCGCTCGCTCTGCGTCGTGATGACCGGAATGGGCGCGGACGGGCTCGAGGGCGTGAAGGCCGTGCGCAGCCGCGGCGGCTGGTGTCTCGCCCAGGACCAGGCGAGCTGCGCGGTGTACGGAATGCCGCGTTCGGTGATCGAGGCGGGGCAGGCGGACGAGGTCGTGACGCTCGACGACCTGCCCGCGCGCATCGCGGAGATCGCGAAGACGCGATGACCGTTCCGACCCTCGACGTGAGCGAGTTCGAGCTCCTGCGCGCCCTGATCGAGAGCTGGTGCGGGATCTCGCTCGAGGACTCGAAGATGTACCTCGTCGAGTCCCGCCTGCGCGCGATCGTGATCGAGAGCGGCTGTCCGACGTTCGGCGACTTCTACCAGAAGGCGCGCACCGCCGGGCCGGCGCTGCGCGACCGGATCATCGACGACATGACCACGAACGAGACGTCGTGGTTCCGCGACGCGCCGTTCTGGAGCACGGTGCGCGAGGTGATCGTGCCTGCGGCGATCGAGTCGGCCCGCGCGCAGGGCCGGACGCGCGTCGCGATCTGGTCCGCGGCGAGCTCGACCGGCCAGGAGCCGTACACGATCGCCATCCTGCTGCGCGAGATGGAGCGCGCCGGCGAGCTCGGCGGCTTTCGCGCCGACA
>CAZMKX010000086.1:0-4268 GCA_964566375.1 uncultured Myxococcales bacterium | reverse complement strand
ATCCTGCTGCGCGAGATGGAGCGCGCCGGCGAGCTCGGCGGCTTTCGCGCCGACAGCTTCGAGATCCTCGCCACCGACATCTGCCGCGCCGCGCTCACGATCGCCGAAGCCGGCCGGTACGACCCGATCTCGATGCACCGGGGCCTCGACCCGATCTACCGCGACCGCTGGTTCGAGAAATCGGGGCGCATCTCGTGCCTGCGCGACGAGGTCAAGAAGCTCGTCCGCTTCCGGCGCATGAACCTGCTCGACGCGTTCGGCGCGCTCGGTCCGTTCGACGTCGTGTTCATGCGCAACGTGCTGATCTACTTCTCGACCGCGTGCAAGCGCTCCATCCTGGCCAAGACGCGCGGCGTGCTGCGTCCCGAGGGCGCGCTGGTCGCGGGCGCGACCGAGACGCTCGAGCTCCACTCCGACGAATTCGACGTCGTCCGGCACGGCCGGTCGACTTTCTACTCCGTGAAGGAAGGTTGAGATGAAGGTCCTCGTCGTCGACGATTCCGCGATCATGCGCAAAGTGATCGAGCAGATCCTCGAGATGCTCGGGCACGAGTCGGTTCCGGCCACGAACGGCATCGACGCGTTCGAGAGGCTCAAGGATCACGAAGACGTCCGGCTGATCCTGCTCGACTGGAACATGCCCGAGATGAACGGGATCGAGTTCCTGCGCGCGATCAAGGAGCGCCCCGGGCTGGCGCAGATCCCCGTCATCATGCTCACGACCGAATCCGAGCGGCGGAAGATGATCGAGGCGATCGAGGCCGGCGCGAAGCACTACCTGACCAAGCCCTTCCAGCCGGAAACGCTCGCGACCAAGATCCTGCAGTGCGTGGGGGACGGCGCATGACGAATCGAACCGGCTCCGCGTTTGCGAACACCGCAATCGGCGCGCTCGTCGCGGCGGCTTCGATCCTCGCCCTGACGTGGCTCGGACAGGGCTGGCTGGCGTCCGCCCTGGCGTGCGCTGCGCTCGCTGCGATCTGGTACTGGGCAAACGGGGTCCACACGCCGCAGCTCCTCGCGGTGATCGACGCGCGCGAGGCGCGCATCGCCGAGCTCGAGCGCGACAGTGCGCAGGTCGCGCTCGCCGCCGACGCGCTCGCGCGGCTGGCGGGCTCGCTCACGCCCGCGGCGGAGACGCTCGACCAGGCCACGCGCGCGCTGCTCCGCGACACCGAGGACATGAGCGAGGCGAGCGAGACGACGATCTCCGCGATCGAAGCGGTCGCCGCCGCCGTCGAGGAGTCGAGCGTGAACGTGCGCGACGTGGCGAAGGGCGCGGGCTCGGTCTCGGAGCACATGGGTGCGGCGGTCTCCGCCAGTGAGGTCTTCAACGACTCGATCCGCTCCGTGAACACCGCCGTCGAGGAGATGAGCGCGTCGCTTCGGGACGTCTCGTCGAGCTGCCACCACTCGGCCGACGTCGCCGCGCAGGCCGCGCGCCTGGCCGACGAGACGAACCAGACCGTGGCCGTGCTCGGCACGGCCGCGCGCGAGATCGGCCGCGTCGTGGACGTGATCAACGACATCGCCGACCAGACGAATCTGCTCGCGCTGAACGCCACGATCGAGGCGGCGAGCGCGGGCGACGCGGGCAAGGGCTTCGCGGTGGTCGCGAACGAGGTCAAGGAGCTGGCGCGCCAGACGGGTGCGGCCACCGAGGAGATCGCCAGCAAGGTGGACGGGATCCGCCGCACGACCGAAGGCGCGGTTGCCTCGATCGAGCGCATCGGCGCGATCATCCAGACCATGCGCGAGGCCACGCAGACGATCGCCACCGCCGTCGAGGAGCAGACCGCGACCAGCGCCGAGATCTCGTCGAGCGTGAACACGGCCGCGGGCCGCGCCGACCAGATCAGCGGCTCCGTCCAGCGCGCCGCCGCCACGACGCAGAGCGTGGCGCGCACCACGGACGAGCTCTCGGCGGGCACGAACGAGATCGCGCGGAACGCCTCGCACGCCTCGGGCGGCGCCGGGGCGCTGCGCCGCAAGGTCGAATCCGTGCGCGCCACCGCGCAGAAGACCCGCGAGCTCGGCACCGACGCGCTCGCGGCCCTCGCGCAGATCGCCGCCCAGAGCGAGCAGATCCGCGCGCGCCTCTCGAAGTCTCTGCGCCACTAGCGGATACTCCAGCCGTGGATCGACGGGAGCGCATCGAGGCGCGGCTGCGCGAGGCCTTCGCGCCGCTCGAGCTTGTGGTCGTGGACGACAGCGCGCGCCACCGCGGGCACGCGGGCGCGGCGTCGGGTGCGGGCCACTTCCGCGTCACGATCGTCTCGGATCGCTTCCGGGGGCTCGGCAAGCTGGCGCGCCACCGGCTGGTGTACGAGGCGCTCGGAGACGCCTTCGCCCGCGAGATCCATGCGCTCGAGCTCGTCACCCGCGCGCCGGACGAGTCCGCGCGTACGACGGCGTAGGCATGGCCGGCGATTCCCCGTCGTCCGCCCACCTCGCGCGCTATGGCTGCGGCCCGATCGTGTTCTCGGGCACGCACGATGGCCTGTACGACCGCCACCTGCTCTTCGACAACGTGATCGACCCCGTCGCGTCCGACGCGCGCGAGCGCTACGAGGCGGTGGCGCGATCGGTTCGCGACGTGCTCTCGCAGCGCTGGATCCGCACCGAGCGGACGTACGCGCGCGCGAACCCGAAGCGCGTCCACTACCTGTCGATGGAGTTCCTGATCGGGCGGTCGCTGGCGAACAACGTCACGAACCTCCTGCTCGATCCGATCGTGAGCCGCGCGGTGAAGGAGCGCGATCTCGACTGGCTGGCCGTGCTCGAAGAGGAGCCCGACGCGGGGCTCGGAAACGGCGGGCTCGGCCGCCTGGCCGCCTGCTTCCTCGACTCACTCGCGACGCTGGAGCTGCCCGCGATCGGCTACGGGCTGCGCTACGAGTTCGGCATGTTCAAGCAGTCGATCGTCGATGGCTGGCAGCACGAATCCGCCGACAACTGGCTGCGCCACGCCGACCCGTGGGAGGTCGCGCGCCCGCGCGAGAAGGTGAACGTCCGGCTCGCCTGCTCGTTCGCGCTTCGCAACGGCGAGCTGCAGGTGATTCCGGGCGTTCCATCGTCGTTGTGCGGCGTTCCGTTCGACCGGCCGATCGTCGGCTACGGCGGCCGCACGATCAACACACTTCGTCTCTGGGCCGCTGCCGCGCCCGACATCTTCGACTTCCGCGCGTTCAGCGGCGGCCACTTCGTCTGCGCGATCGCCGAGACGCTCTCCGCCGAGTCACTGACACGCGTGCTCTATCCCGACGACTCGACGCAGCGCGGTCAGGCGCTGCGCTTCTTCCAGGAATACTTCCTGGTCGCCTGCTCGCTCGCCGACGCGGTGCGGCGCTTCCGGCGGTGCAACGCGGATTGGAGCCTCCTGCCCGAGAAGGCCGCCATTCAGCTGAACGACACGCACCCCGCGATGAGCGTCGCCGAGCTGATGCGCATCCTGCTCGACGACGCCCGACTCGGCTGGGACCAGGCCTTCGACCTGACGCGGCGCACGCTCGCGTACACGAACCACACGCTGCTCCCCGAAGCCCTCGAGAAGTGGCCCGTCGCCTGGTTCGAGCTCGTGCAGCCGCGTCTGCTCGAGATCATCTACGAGATCAACCGCCGCTTCCTCGACGACGTGCGCCGGCGCGCGCCCGGCGACGAGGCGCTGGTGCAGCGCACGAGCCTGGTGGAGGAGGGCGCCGAGCGGAAGATCCGCATGGCGCACCTGGCCGTGGTCGGTTCGCACAGCACGAACGGCGTGGCCGAGATCCACTCCTGCCTGCTGCGCACGACCACGCTGCGCGATCTGGCGGGGCTCTTCCCGGAGCGCTTCAACAACAAGACCAACGGTGTCACGCCGCGGCGTTGGCTGCGGCTCGCGAACCCCGCGCTCGCCCGTGTGGTCACGGAGGCGATCGGCGACGGCTGGATCACCGACCTGTCCGAGCTCCGCCGCCTGACGCCGCTCGCCGACGATGCGGGCTTCCGCGAAGCATTCCGCGCGGCCAAGCGCGAGGCGAAGACGCGCTTCGCGCAGTGGCTCGCGTCGACCTCGGGCGTGCGCGTCGATCACGACTCGATCTTCGACTGTCAGGTGAAGCGCATCCACGAATACAAGCGCCAGCTCCTGAACGCGCTGCGCCTGGTGGTGCTGTACGACCGGCTGCGCGCCAACCCGGAGCTCGCGCTGCCCAAGCGCACGTTCCTGTTCGCCGGCAAGGCCGCGCCCGCGTACCAGCTGGCGAAGCTGATCATCAAGCTCGTCAACA
>CAZMKX010000085.1:0-9842 GCA_964566375.1 uncultured Myxococcales bacterium | reverse complement strand
CTGCCCGTGAAGCACCCGTGCTCGGGCTGCGGCGAGTGCTGCACCTACATCGCGACGCAGATCGACGATCCCTCGACCTTCAAGGAATACGAGAACATCTACTGGTATCTCACTCACGAGAACGTGGGGGTCTACATCGACTGGGACGGTGACTGGTATCTCGAGTTCCAGACGAAGTGCCGCAATCTGACCGAGGCGAAGACCTGCGGGATCTACATCGACCGGCCGCTGGTCTGCTCCGAGTTCTCGTGGACCGACTGCGAGCGGAACTCGGGCGAGCAGGGGTGGAAGCACTACTTCAAGAACTACGAGGATCTGCTCGGCTGGATGCAGGCCAAGCGGCCCAAGGCCTTTGCGCGCTACGCGAAGAAGCGGCGCGAGCTGCTCAGGGAGCGGGAGCGCTCGGCGGCTTCTCGGGCTCGGACGGGCGGGCGTTCTTCTCGACGTTGAGCTCGAGCTCGCGACGCACCTTCTCCTGAGCCTTCTCGCGCTCCTTCTGGATCTCGACCTGAAGCTCGCGCCGCACGTCTTCGTTGGCCTCGGCCTGGATCTCGACGCGACGCCGCTGCAGGTCGAGCAGGCGGTTCTCGAGCAGACGGTTGCGCTGCGCGACCATGCGCGGAGAGAGCTCCTGGGTCTTGGCGCCGGCCAGGAACTTCACGTTCACCTCGCGGCGCCCCTCGGTGCCGTCGGTCGAGCGGGCGAAGACCTCGATCGTGTTGTCGCCTTCCTTCATGTCGAGCAGTGCCGAGAAGCTGCCGTCGGCGTTCGAGATCAGCTGCGAGGCGGGCGCGCCCGTGGTCTTGTTCCTCACCTCGAGCTTCTCGATGTCGGAGAAGCTGACCTCCTCGAAGACCGCGCGGACGTCCTTCGGGTCACGCACCGGCGTGAACACGCCGTCGCTCACGCGCGCCATCTCGACCACGACCACGGGCTCCGAGAGCGCGTCCTCGCCGATCGCGAACGTGTCGATGCGCACGTCGAGCTTGGCGGCGCGCACGGCCTGCTGGATGGCCATCTTCGCGTTCTGCAGCTGCGAGTTCTCGAGGGGAAGCGTCGGCTGGCCGTCGGTCAGGAACATGATCACGCGCTTCGCGCCGTCGCGTTTGGTGCTGTAGGCGCTCTGGGTTCCGAGCAGCTCGATCGTCGCCAGGCTCACCGCCGAGACCATGTTCGTGAGACCGTGCGGCCCCTGGCGGAAGACGGCGCTCAGCCCGCTCTCGACCTTCTCGTAGTCGGAGGTCAGCGGGACGACCGTCTCGGCGTCGGGCGTGAGCGCGTCGTTGTCGCCCGAGAACGCGACCAGGCCCACGCGCGTGGTGCGCGGGTCGAGCTGGTCGAGGAGCGCGCGCATGCCGGCGACCTCGGCCGCCAGGATGCTGTCGCCCGAGTCCGTGTTCGGCAGCGGCAGCACGCGTCCCAGGATCGACAGGAACTTCTCGCCGCGCCGCTCGCCGATCGTGCCGTCGCCGTCGACGTCGGCGCCGGACGGTGCGGCGGTGCTGTCCGACGTGTCGATCACGAACACGATGTCGAAGGTCTGGTACTCGCCGAACAGCGCGAGCGCCTTGCCCGAGACGAAGGCGGTACCAGTCGCGTCGCCGATCACCGAGCCGGCCATGGGCGCGTCGATCTCGAGCACGAGCTCGGGCGGCTTGTCGGCCGTCTTCTTCGGCGCGGTCGCCGGATCGGCGGCGCGCGCGCTCGCGCTCGCGACGAGGGCCGCGAGCGCGACGGCGGCGACGAGCGCGCGCCTCACGCGCCGTCCTCCCGCGTCGCGCCGACGTTCGCGCCGGATTTTCGGGCCGCGTCTTCCACGGCCTCCGCTACGGCCTGGTGCACGTCCGGGTTGAGCACGGCGGGCACGAGCTCGCCCTCCTCGGCGAACGCCGCGATCGCCTCGGCCGCGGCGATCTTCATCGCGTCGTCGATCCGTCGCGCGCGCGCCTCGAGCGCGCCGCGGAAGAGCCCCGGAAAGCCGAGCGCGTTGTTCACCGCACGCCCGTCGGCGGCGAAGATGGCGCCCGCCTCGCGCGCGACCGGGGCTTCGATCTCGGGAGTCGGGTTCGAGAGCGCCAGGATGATCTGACCCGGGCGCACGAGATTCGGCGTGATCAGCCCGGGCCGGCCCGTCGTCGCCACCACCACCTGGCCTTCGCCCATCACGCGCGCCAGATCGCCGGTCTGGCCGCCGAGCGCGCCCAGACGCGCCATCGCCTCCTGCCGGATGTCGGTGCCGACGATGCCCTTCACGCCGTACGCGAGCAGGAGCCGGCTGATCCCGATGCCCGCCGCGCCGAGCCCGACCACGCCGACCACCGTGTCCTCGAGCGCGACGCCCGTGAGCCGCGTGGCATTGAGCAGCGCCGCGAGCACGACCACCGCGGTGCCGTGCTGGTCGTCGTGCATGACCGGGATCGGCAGCGCGTCGGAGAGGAGCCGCTCGATCTCGAAGCACTCGGGCGCGGCGACGTCCTCGAGCAGGATCGCGCCGAACGAGGGCGCGATCTGGATGACCGTCTCGACGAAGCTGCGCACGTCGCGCGTGGGCAGAAGGATGGGAATGCCGGAGAGCCCTGCGAGCCGGTCGAAGAGCACCGCCTTGCCTTCCATCACGGGCAGGCCCGCGTGCACGCCGATGTTCCCCAGCCCGAGGATCGCGGTGCCGTTCGTGACGATCCCGACCGTGCGGCCCAGCGCCGTGTAGTCCCAGACTTTCTCGGGGTGCGCCTGGATCTCGAGGCAGACCGTCGCCACGCCGGGCGTGTAGATCATCTGCAGGTCGCCGATGCGCTCGACGGGAACGGTGCTGCGCATGGCGATCTTGCCGCGCCGGTGCACGTCGAGCACGGGGTCGCGCACCGAGTCGATCGTGATGCCCTCGAGGCCGTCCACGATCCGGCGCAGCTTCTCGATCTGCGCCTCGTCGTCCAGGTAGAGCTCGAACTCGCGCACGATGAACTCACCCGCGACGCGGAGCTTCGTGATGTCGCCGATGCTCGCACCGGCGTCGCCGATCGCCTGCGCCAGCTTTCCGAGGTGACCGGGCTGGTCGCGGATCAGCGCGCGAAGGATTCGGACTTTCTTGGGACCGCCGCGCACGGGACCCTCGGCTCGCGCAGTGATTCGGGGATGAAGTCGGACGGGACGGGGAAGCCGCACAGTAGAGGATCGGCCCCGCCGCTGCTACGGTGCCTGCCAGGGGGGCGATTGACCGAGCGCGAGGAAGACTCGCCCGTTCCGCACGACCGCGTGCGGACGTGGCTGCGCGTGCCGAAGGGCGCTCCTCTGCCCGCGTGGGCGCAGTCGCGCCTGGGTGCGAAAGTCGCGAACGAGCTCGCGGCGCGCAGCGGCACGGCGCTCGACGAAGCCGTGTTCGGGATCGTCGATCTCGAGACGACGGGCCTGTCGCCCGACCACTGCCGGATCCTCGAGATCGGCCTGGTGGCGCTGCGCGGCGGCGAGGTGCTGGGCCGGCTCGGCACGCTCGTGGACGTGGGCGAGCCGGTGCCGTCGGGAATCACGGCGCTGACCGGGATCGACGATTCGCAGCTCGTGGGTGCGCCGTGCGAGGAGGACGCGCTGGCTTCGGTCGGCGCGTTCCTGGCCGAGCACCGCGTCGACGTCCTCGTCGCGCACAACGCGCGCTTCGACCGCGGCTTCCTCGTGCGTGCCTGGCGCGAGCACGGCCGCGCCCCGGAGCTTCCGGCCTTCCTGTGCTCGGTGCTGCTCGCGCGGAAGGTCGTGAAGGCGCCGCGCTACTCGCTCGACGCGCTGGTCGCGCACCTGTCCATTCCCGAGCGCGCGCGACACCGCGCGCTCGGCGACGCCGAGATGACGGCGGATCTGTGGATCGAGCTCGTCGCGCGCGCGAAGCTCGGCGGCGTCCACACGCTCGAGGCGCTGCGCGTCCTGGCCGAAGCGAAGACCGGCGCCGCGCGGCGCTCGCGCGTGCGCGTGGTGGAGACCTTCGGTTGATCCCGTTCGGTGTACGGCTCCTGATCGCGCTGGGAATCTCGATCGCGATCGCGGTCCTGATCGCGCTCGCGCCCGGCGCGTTCGCCGACGACGCGCGCCCCACGGTCGTGATCGATCCCGGCCACGGCGGCGCCGACCTCGGCGCCCGCGGCGCGAGCGGCGCGCTCGAGAAGGACGTGACGCTCGCGGTCGCGAAGAAGGTCGCGGCGCTTCTTCGGAAGCAGGGCATCGACGTCGTCCTCACGCGCAAGACGGATGTCTTCGTCCCGCTGGGCGAGCGCACCGAGATCGCCAACCGCTCGCGCGCGGCGATGTTCGTGTCGATCCACGCGAACTCGGCGCCGCAAAAGGCCGTGTCGGGAATCGAGACGTACTTCCTGTCTTTGGAGGCGAGCGACGACGAGGCCATGCGCGTGGCGATGACCGAGAACGAGGTGTTCGAGCAGGAGGGCACCGCCGACGAGGCGGGCGACGTCGTCGGCGCGATCCTCGGCGACCTGATCCGCACGGAGCACCTGCGCGAGTCGAGCGAGCTGGCCGCCACCATCCAGCGCCGCCTCATGCCGCTCGCGCCCGAGAGCCGCGGCGTGAAGCAGGCGCCATTCGTCGTGCTCACCGGCGTGAACATGCCCGCGGCGCTCGTCGAGATCGGCTTCATCACGAACCCGACCGAGTCCAAGCGCATGCTGCAACGCGACCGCCAGGACGCGCTCGCGAAAGCGCTCGCAGCGGCGATCGGCGAGGCGATGGTGCAGAATCGCGCTTCGCGGCTGGCCAGCGGCCCGCCGGCCGGCGACGAAACGACGAACCCCCAGGAGAAGCCATGAAACGACTCGACGGCCGCGCGCCCGACGAGCTGCGCAAGGTCGAGATCGAGCTCGGCTTCACCGAGAATCCGACCGGCAGCGCGCTGATCCGCTCCGGCCGCACGCTCGTGCTGTGCACCGCGACGATCGAGAAGTCGGTTCCCGCGTGGCTGCGCGGCTCCGGCCGCGGCTGGGTCACCGGCGAGTACTCGATGCTGCCCGGCGCCACCGACACGCGCACCGAGCGCGAGTCCTCGAAGGGCAAGGTCAGCGGCCGCACGCAGGAGATCCAGCGCCTGATCGGCCGCTCGCTGCGCGCCGTCACCGACCTGGCCGCGCTCGGCGAGCGCGCCATCTACATCGACTGCGACGTCCTGCAGGCCGACGGCGGCACCCGCACCGCCGCCATCACCGGCGGCTACGTCGCGCTCGCCGCAGCCTGCCGCCGCATGGTCGAGGTCGGCATGCTGAAGCAGAGCCCGCTACACGACTCGGTGGCGGCCGTCTCCGTCGGCATCGTCGACGGCGAGATCCTGCTCGATCTTCCCTACGCCGAGGACTCCCGCGCCGAGGTCGACATGAACGTCGTCCAGCTCGGCAGCGGCGGTCTGGTGGAAGTGCAGGGCACCGGCGAGAGCGGAACGTTCGACCGCAAGATGCTCGACCGCATGCTCGACCTGGCCGAGCACGGCATCGCGGAGCTCGCGCGGATCCAGTCGCGCGTGCTCGGCGCCTGAAGCGTCCCCGCGTTGAGCGCCCGCCCGCTGCTCGTCGCGACGCGCAACGAGGGGAAGCTGAAGGAGCTTCGGCTCCTTCTGGAAGGCACGGGGTTGAGACTCGAGACACTCGCGAGTCACCCCGAGGCGGGCGACGTCGAGGAGACCGGCGCGACGTTCGACGAGAACGCGCGGCTCAAGGCCTCGTACGCGGCGCGCGCGACGGGGCTCTGGAGCATCGCGGACGATTCGGGGCTCGTCGTCGACGCGCTCGGCGGCGCGCCCGGTGTGCGCTCGGCCCGCTACGCGGGCGTGCACGGCGACGACGCGGCGAACACGGCGAAGCTTCTGCGCGAGATGGACGGCAAGACGGATCGGCTGGCGCGGTTCGTCTGCGCAATGGCCCTGGCGCGGCCCGACGGCTCGATCGCGGCGAGCGCCTTCGGCGTCTGCGAAGGGGTGATCTCCGTCGCACCGCGAGGGCGCGGCGGCTTCGGCTACGACCCCGTGTTCATCCCGCTCTTGATGCCCGACCAGACGATGGCCGAGCTCGATCGCCACGACAAGAACGCCGTCAGCCACCGCGGCGCCGCGCTTCGCGCCTTCCTGCCGCTGGTCCGGGTGCACTTCGCGGAGATGAAGGAGCTGGGGTAGGCTGATCTCTCCACCGGGGCGTAGCGCAGCTTGGTAGCGCGTCTGCTTTGGGAGCAGAAGGTCGCCGGTTCGAATCCGGCCGCCCCGAAGGGACTTACGCGAGCCGCGATCTCGAACATGGCGCCGGCGCGCTGCGGACGCGGCCGAACGCGATCCTTCCAGCGCCCGAGCAGCCCCTCGCCTCACGCCCGCGGTCCGAACTCCTGCGCGTCATCCACGCGTTGCAGCCGTCTGACGACGCGCCTGCGTGAGCATCGCGAAGCCGACGAAGGGCTCGAGAGTTCGACGATCCGAGGCGCCGCTCGATGGCCTTGACGCAAAACCGTGTCGGGGGACAAGCTGCTCGAGGAGGACCGGGCCGATGGCATTCGCGAGACGACGGTCTTCGATGGGATTCGCGCTCGCCGCGATCCTGATTCCCGCAGTCGCCTGGGCGAGAACCATCGAAGTCGGTTGGACGGTGAGCGTCTCGGGTGCGAACGGAGACGGCGTGATCTCGGGAACTTTCGGACGATTCGACGTCGTTTTTCCCGGCGAGAAGTTCACGCTGCCGGCGGATCTCACCGCGACGACCACGGGGTTCACCAGCCCGCTGTTTCCCAACGCCACCTGGATGATCGGGAGCTTGTCGAGCTATCCGGCCGGCGGGCCGGTGTCGCTCGCGTTCGTCGATCCCATCCAAGTGAGCCTGGTTCCGAATCAGCCGGGCGACTCGTTCTTCATTGCGAGTGAGGGCTCGCTTCCCTGCGGAGCCGGCGAGGCCTGTGCCTTCGCGACGCTCGAGCAGGATTTCCTCGTGCCTCCGGTCGTGCAGGCGATCCGGTCGAACGGCGCGTCGACGATCGCGACGTCGAGTGGTCCCTTCGTCTACGTCGTGCGCCCGATTGCGGGAGGGACGTACCCATTTCCCGTCGACGGTGACGGAGAGATCTGGCAGCCGGGACGGCTCCTGGACGGCTGCGCGAGCGAGCCAAGCCTCTTCGAAGTCTGCGTTTCGGTCGACACCTCGACCGACAACGAGGGCAGAGTCTCGGGCACCGGACTGATCGGATTCAGCGGGTCCCTCTCGGGACTCAGTCCATACGGAGTCACGGGCCAGGTGAGTGGCACCACGGCCAAGACCAAAGCGTCGCTTGTGGGGGATTTCGCGGGCTCCGCCGTTTTTCACAGCACGTCCGGTCCGGTAGCAGTCGACCTGGAAGGAGATGTGCGCTTCCGCTGCAAGGAGAACCCGGACGACCGCACGGAGTTCGCGTGCAAGGCGCGCTTCAACGTGTGCGCCTTCCTCGCCGGCAAGAAGCAGTTTTGCCGACGGGTTCATGGCGAGATTCCGCTGGAGGCAGTCGGCGCACCGTGGATGCTGACCGTCGATCTCTCCACGGTCGACGATGGCCCGGTCGCGGGCACGGGGTTCCTCGATCGCGGCACGGATCAACGCTCGCAGATCGACCTCGGCTCGCTCGACTACACGGCGGTGGGGACTTACAAGGCGAGCAAGGACATCGCGAAGCTCCTACTGGTCGGCGTCCAGAGCCCGGACAGCAAGATCAAGATCTCGAAGCTCGCGCTCCGCGACCCGCGGGGACCCGGTGGGAAGGTCTCATTCAAGGTAGCGGGCCAGAAGGGAAGGGCGGAGATCCAGCCAGCCCCGTGAGCACGTGCCCGCGACGGGAGTCGGGAAGCGGTTCGTCCGCTCACTCCTGCGGCGGCGTGAAGTCCGCTCCCTCGAGGCTGGCGACGCGCAGATCGCATCCGACGCCGGCCCGTCCAGCGAGTCAAGCGCTGCCGGGACTGATAATCTTCGGTCGTCATCTCGGAGGAGACGAATCATGACGATCCGGATTCGCGCGATCGGCCTGGCGCTGCTGATCTCCTTGGCCGCAGCTGGGACGAACGCGCCGAGCGCTCTCGCGGAGGACCGATCCCAGCTCAATCGCGACGGCGCTGCGGCGCTCGAGACCCTGTACGCGAACAACCAGGCGGCGAAGCTGCTGGGCGAGAAGGCGGTCGCGGTGCTGGTCTTCCCGAGCATCGTCAAGGCCGGCTTCATGTTCGGCGGGCAGTATGGCAATGGCGTGCTGATGAGGCGCGGTCGGCCCGAGGGCTACTACAACTCCGTCGCGGCGTCGTACGGCTTGCAGGCGGGCGTGCAGGTGTACGGCTACGCGCTCTTCTTCATGAACGAGAAGGCGCTCGCCTATCTGAACGCGAGCGAAGGCTGGGAGGTCGGCGTGGGCCCGAGCATCGTCGTCGTCGACGCGGGAATGGGCGCGTCGCTGACCAGCACCACGATCACGCAGGACGTCTACGCCTTCATCTTCGACCAGAAGGGCTTGATGGGCGGGATCGGAGTGCAGGGCTCGAAAATCACCAAGCTCGCGAAGTAGGAGAGGGGAGCCATGCTCAAGCCAAGCCTTTTCCGGTCCATCGTCCTGGTCGGCCTCGTCTCCGGCGCTGCTCTGTGCGTTGCGAAGGCCGTGGCCGCCGACGCGCCGCAAGCCGACGCGGCCGCGCTGCTCGAGACGATCCGCGCCAACGGCCGAGCGCTCGTGTCGATCAATCTCCAGCTCAGCGCCGAAGAGTCCGCCAGGTTTTGGCCGCTCTACGAGCGCTACCACAAGGAGCTCGGCGCGATCGGGGATCGCGAGGCGGCGATCATCACCGACTACGCCGCCAGCTTCCGGGATCTCTCGAACGACAAGGCGCTGAAGCTCATGGACGACTACCTGAAAGCCCAGGCCGAGCGCGCGAAGGTGCGCGCCGCGTACCTGCCCGAGTTCGCGAAGATCCTTCCCGGGCGAACGGTGGCGCGCTTCTACCAGATCGAGAACAAGATGGACGCGGTCCTGCGCTACGACCTGGCGAGCACGATTCCGGTCGTCGACGAGAAGACGCCAGCGGTGAAGCCGTGAAGCAGTTTCGCGATCGGGTGGCGGTGATCACGGGCGGCGCGAGCGGGATCGGGTTCGCGACGGCGGAGCGGCTCGCGGCCGAGGGGATGAAGATCGTGATCGCCGACATCGAGCCGGGCGCGCTCGAGGCGGCGGCAAAGAAGCTCGAGTCGGGCGGCGCGTCCGTGCTCGGCATACGCACGGACGTGTCGAAGGCCGAGGACGTCGAGCGCCTGGCGCAGAGGACGCTCGAGCGCTTCGGCGGCGTGCACGTGGTGTTCAACAACGCGGGCGTCGCCGTCACGGGCGAGGCGTGGGAGAACTCGCTCGCCGACTGGGAGTGGGTGCTCGGCGTGAACCTGTGGGGCGTGGTCCACGGCATTCGCACGTTCGTGCCGATCCTGCTGCGCCAGAACGAGCCGGCGCACGTCGTAAGCACCGCGTCGATGGCGGGCCTCACCTCGAATCCCGGCATGGCCGTCTACAACGTGACGAAGCACGCGGTGGTGACGCTGTCCGAAACGCTCCACCACGACCTCGCGCTGCGCGGCTCGCCCGTGAAGGCGTCGGTGCTGTGTCCGGGCTTCATCAATACGCGCATCATGGACTCCGCGCGCAACCGACAGAGCGACGCCAAGCACGACCCGCCGACGCCCGAAGCCAGCGCGCTCGGCGCGTCGATCGAGCTGGCGCTCCGCGAAGGCATCAGTCAGGGCTACGCGCCGAGCCAGGTGGCCGAGAAGGTGTTCAAGGCGATTCGCGACGAGCGGTTCTACATCTACGCTGCGCAACCGGAG
>CAZMKX010000084.1:0-9850 GCA_964566375.1 uncultured Myxococcales bacterium | reverse complement strand
CCGCTCTTCAAGCACAGCGCCGCGACGTCCGCCGTCACGTTCGGCCGCGACTCGTAGATCACCAGGATCACGCCCAGCGGAATCCGCATGCGCCCGACCTGCAGCCCGCTCGGCCGGTTCCACATGCGCGTGATCTCGCCGACCGGGTCGGGCAGGGCGGCCACCTCGCGCAGACCCTGCGCGATCCCCGCGATGCGCTCCGCGTCGAGCATCAGCCGGTCGAGCATCGGCGCCGCCAGGCCGTTCGCACGGCCAGCCTCGAGGTCCACCGCGTTCTCGCGCAGGATTGCCGCAGTGCCGGCCTCGAGCCGGTCGGCCGCCAGCCGGAGCGCCGCGTCCTTCACGTCGGACGCAAGCTCAGCCACCCGCTCCGAGGCGGCCTTGGCACGTCGCGTCAGGTCCGAAACGAGCTCGGTGTGGCTCATCCTGGCCCCTATCTTAGCGGCATTTCGGGGGCCGGGGCGGAGGGGGCTGCGGCCCAACGGAGAGAGCGGCCGGATGGCGGCGCAAATCCGGGGTCAGGACCGACTCCGCGATCCGCGCCCGCCCGACCTCAGCCCTGGGGCGCAAAGCACCACCCGAAGCCGACCGCTAGCAACCTCGGAGTCGCCTCCGACACCACGACGTGTACAGGCCCTCGCCGTCTCGTGCGGTGGAGGTGACTGAGATATTTCCTCGCCGCTCTCGCCGCTCGCAGCCGAGACTCTGATAGGCTGGACGAAATCAGTGGAGCCCGAGATGGGGCGCGAGCCGGCTGCCGCTGCAACTCCCGGTCGTCGGCTCGTACCGGCGGTGCTGGCACTGGCGTGCCTCACGCTGGCCGCACGCCCGGCCCTCGCGACGTTCCCGGGCAAGAACGGCCGGATTGCGTACTCCGACGTTCTCGATCCGAACACTCCCGACTCTCGGACTGCGATCTTCCTCACGGATCGCGGCGCGCTTACCGCGCCCCTGGCCGGTCATCCCGTCGATTCCGATGGTCAGCCCTCCTGGTCGCCAGACGGTGAGTTCATCGCGTACCGGCACAACGACGGGCAGAACAACGACTCATTTCTCCAGATCGTCCGCAAGGATGGCACCGAGCCGCGCACGGTCCTGAGCTCCGATGCCTTCGATCAGGGCGGTCCCGTGGGCCACGAGGCCGCGCAGGTCTCCCGGCCGGTGTGGTCCCCCGACGGTCAGAGCTTGGCCTTCATCGTGCGACATCCCGGGATCTACCAGAATGAAGGAATCTGGACCGTCCGCATCGACGGCACGGGCTTGACTCAGCGCATCCCCGATGACCCGTACGCCGACTATCCCGACTGGTCGCCCGACGGAAGCGAGATCGCGTTTCAATGCAGAGCGACGGTCGTCTCGCAGCAGGTGATCTGCATCTACAACCTCACGACGGGTCTCGTGCGCGAGCTGTCGATCGACATCCCATTCGCCGACCCCGCATCAAACATCGGCGTGAGCGGGGCACCGAAGTGGACCCCCAACGGCCGCAAGCTCGTCTTCAGCGTCGTCTACCGCACGTTCGAGAACAATCACTGGGTCGCTCGCTCCGACATCTTTTCGCTGAATTCCGACGGCACCGGACTCGTTCGGCTCACCAAGAGCCCGGACCAGTGTCCCGGACAGAATACCGGCGGCGGGGGCTCGACGACCTCGAGCACCAACCCGGCCTCCGTGTATTCGAATCCCGTCCCCTCGCCGGACGGAACGACGATCGTGGCCCGGGTGATCCACTACTCGGCCTACGCGACGACCAGCGCCGCCAACGCGTGCGGCTACACGATCTCCGAGGTGGGAATTGCCACACTGCCCGCGTCCGGTGGTTCGGTGAGCCTTGTCGAGTCCGGGCTGCAGATCGGCTCACCGGCCTGGCAGCCGCTTCTCGGCGATCTGAGCGTCGCGGTCGACGACGGTCACACGAACCCTCTCAAGGGTCTGCGGCTCCAGCTGCTCGTCCAGAACGGGGCGGATTGGACGGAGTACGCGGGCAATCCTCTCAACACCAGCGGCGGCACCTACGTCTTCGAGGTCGTTCCCCCGGGCGACTATCGGATCCGCGCGACACTCGTCGATTCGAAGCACTACGACGGCCTCGTTCCCCCACCGTACACGCCCTCGTTCGACGTCCGCCACAACCCCGAGCCGCTCGAGGCGGTGTGGGTGGAATGGAATGTGACCGTTCCTCCCGAGGGAAACTTCTCGCTGCACCGGTCGTTCGCCGAGTCGCAGGAGGTCGCGGCGACCTCGGTCATCGACCCGCTCCATCGGCAGCGCCTCGACGACATGGCCACGATCTTCTTCCGGACGCGCCAGTTCGTCGACTGGACGAAGGCGCACCTGACGGCCGAGACCGGTCAGACAGTCGAGATCTACAGCTTCGCGGACACCGACATCCACACCGGAGAGCCCGTAGACGAGGACCGCGCCTTCTACACCTTCAACGGTACGGAGATGCAGCTCGGGACGGCCACCTCGGCCTTCGAGAGCCGAGACGGAGTGGCGGTCGGCGGACACGTCGACATGGCGCCCGAGAACGCCGAGTGGCACGAGTTCGCTCATCATCTCTACTCGACGTTCGTGCTGCCGTACGACTGCGGGCCTCCGGAAGACAATCACGCCGGCTGGGCCCTCGAGAATACCTGCGACTCCATGTTCGAGGGGTTCGCGGTCTTCCTCGCGGCGTACGCGGCGCGCTCGATCGATGGCGTCAGCGATTCCGACTACGTGGGGATCGCCGATCTCGAAGCGGCGCACATCAAGTCCTGGGGAATACGTGGGCGCAGGAGAGCGTCGACGGAGGATCTGGCCGTCGCAGCGCTCTACTGGGACCTGACGGACCCGGCTGTCGATACTGCAGAGACTGAGATCATCTCGGTGACCAGCGCCCACGTCCCGGTCAGCTACACGGACACGATGGCCATTCCGCTGGCCGATCTCTGGGCGCACCTCAAGAGCACACACCCGCGAACGGTTCACGCGCTCCGCCTGTCCTTCGGCACCGTCGCACCTACGTTGGACCTCGACGGCCTGAGCCCCCCGGACGTCGCACCGATCGACATCCCTTTCTTGATGCACGGATTCTTCCCCGTCGATCTCGACCAGAATTTCCACCCCCTGCATGCTGCACTGCACTACGACGTGGCGTACACGGCGCGGCTCAGCTCGAGCGCGCCGCGCAACCAGCACGTCGGAATGTCGTCGCATCGTCTATACGACGAGAACGGCGTGCTGATCGCGACGTTCGCCGAGCGCCAGAACCTCCCGCTGTCCGAAGGTTCGGCGCTCGCGCTCGACATCCACGACACCTCGGGTGCGCCGCTCGCGGGCGCCACGCTGACCCTGCGCGTCCAGTATCCGGGTGCGCTCCAGCCGGTGACGTTCGACCGCACGATCGGCACCGGAGACGGGTCACTCGTGTACTTCGAGCTGCCGGCCTACTTCGACTACTGGCTTCCGGCAGGCGCGCCGCTGCCTGCGTGCGGTGAGCCGGGCGAGATCCCGGTCACCGTGACGGCCACGGCCAAGCTCTGGGGGATCACGTCGCAAGACGTGCACACCTTCGACAACTGCGCCTACTGGCAGGCGGTCGAGGCCGCGACCGGTCCGAGCGCGCTCGCGCTCGCGTTCGAGTTTCCCGTCGAAGCGACGCCGCCGGTCACGAACCTCTCGCTGCAGGCCTCGGTGCCGCCGATCGGGAACGAAACGCCGGGGATCTGGATGGCGACTCTGACGTGCTCCGACCCCGCGCCCGGTGGCTTCGCGTCGGGCTGTGCGCGCAGCGAGGTTCGGCTCGACGGCGGGCCGATCGCGACGTACGGCGACCCGATCGCGATCAGCGCGCTCGGCACGCACCTGCTCGAGTTCCGCTCCATCGACGTCGCCGGAAACGAGGAGGCGTTCCAGTCCACGACGCTGATCGTGGCCGCGAACGACGATGCCGACGGCGACGGAGTCCTCGCTTGGGCCGAGCGCCTGCTCGGCACCGATCCCCTCGACCCCGACTCCGATGACGACGGTGTTCTCGACGGCGCGGAGGTCGCGCAGGGAACGAACCCGCTCGATCCGGATAGCGACGACGACGGGCTCTCCGACGGTGTCGAGCGGACGCTTGGCAGCAATCCGCTCAGCGCGGACAGCGACCTCGACGGTCTTCTCGATGGCGAGGAAGTGGCGCTCGGCACCAATCCCATGGACGCGGACAGCGACGATGACGACCTCTCTGACTACGATGAGCTCCCCTTCGGCACGAATCCGCTCGATCCCGACAGCGACGACGACGGCCTCTCCGACGGAGGCGAAGCCGGCGTGGGCACGAATCCGCTCGATCCCGACAGCGACGACGACGGCTTCTACGATGGAGCGGAGATTGCCGCCGGAACCAACCCGTTCATCGCCGACAGCGACTTCGACTCGCTCGGCGACGCGCAAGACAACTGTCCCACCATTCCCAATCCGCAGCAGGAAGACCGCGGAGGCCTGCTCTCCACGACTCCGAACGGTCGCGGAGACGCATGCGAGTGCGGCGACGTGACGGACGACGGGATCGTCGACGGAGCCGACGAGACACTCTTCCGCTCGAAGCTGGCGAATCCCGGCGTTCCCTTCCCCTTCGCGGCCGAGGTGAAGTGCTCGGTGCTCGGCCGCTCGCAGGAGTGCGACGTAGTCGACGTAACGGTGATCCAGCGCGCTCTCGACGGTCGCGAACCCGGACTCGGCGCGACCTGCGCCGTCGGTCCGTTCGACTAGACGGCTAGAAAACGATCAGATTGTCCCGGTGGATCACCTCGTCGCCGTTCGAGTATCCCAGAACCGCGGCGATCTGCGCGGTCTTCTGGCCCTTGATACGCTCGACCTCGCGCGCGTCGTACGAGACGAGCCCGCGCGCGACCTCGTCGCCGTCGGGGGTCAGGCACGCGACCAGGTCGCCGACGCCGAACTTGCCGGCGACCGACGTGACGCCCGCGGGCAGCAGGCTCGCGCGGCGTTCGCGCAGCGCGCGGACGGCGCCGGCGTCGAGCGCGAGCTGGCCGCGGGGCTTCAGCGTGAAGGCGATCCAGTGCTTGCGCGACGAGAGCGACTCGCCGGCGGCGTGCACGAGCGTGCCGACGTCGTCACCCGACAGGATTCGGTGTAGCACGCCGCGCGCGCGGCCGTCGGCGATCACGGTCGGCACGCCGAAGCGGCTGGCGGCGCGGGCGGCCATAAGTTTCGAGCGCATTCCGCCCGTGCTCATCGCGCTGCCCTCGCCGCCGGCGATCGCGAGCAGCTTCGGCGTCACCTCGGCGACCTCGGAAATGCGCGTCGCGCCGGGCTCGCGCGGGTCGCGGTCGTGCAGGCCGTCGATGTCGGTGAGCAGGATCAGAAGGTCCGCGCCGCACGTGTTCACGACCTGCGCGGCGAGCTGGTCGTTGTCGCCGAAGCGCAGCTCCTCGGTCGCGACCGAGTCGTTCTCGTTGATGATCGGCACGACCCGGTCGACGAGGAGCTGCGCGAGCGTGCGGCGCGCGTTGAGGAACCGTTCGCGGTCGGTGAAGGCGGCGTGGTCGAGCAGGATCTGGCCGACGACGAGCGCGTGCTTCGCGAACGCGCGCTCGAAGCGGCGGCACAGGTCGATCTGGCCGACGGCCGCCGCGGCCTGCTTGCCGGGGATCGACTTCGGCCGCTCGGACAGCCCGAGCCGGCGCGTGCCCAGGCCGACCGCGCCCGACGCCACCAGCACGATCTCGCGCTTGCCCGTGATCTCGGCCGCGATCTGCGCGGCGAAGGACGCGAAGCGGCGCGATTGCACGGCGTCACCGGGCGGTGTCAGCAGCGACGTTCCGATCTTCACGACGACGCGGCGCGCGCGAGCGAGCTCGCGGCGGCTCATCGCCGGGCGACCTCGCGCGCGAGCGTCTGCACGAGCGACGCGATGCCCTCGCCGGTCGCGGCCGAGATCCAGCGCGGCTCGATGCCGCGCGCGCGCAGGCCTTCCTCGATGAGCTTGCGCTCGGCGGGGTCGGAGATCAGGTCGGCCTTGGCGATGCAGACGATCTCTTTGCGCGCGGCGAGCTCGGCGGAGTACGCCTCGAGCTCCGCGCGCAGCGCCGCGTAGTCGCGCTCGACGCTGCGCTCGGGATCGCCGCCCGCGAGCGCCGGTTCGGGGTCGAGCAGGTGCACGAGCAAGCGCGTGCGCTCGACGTGGCGCAGGAAGCGGTGGCCCAGGCCCGCGCCGTGGCTCGCGCCGGGAATCAGGCCGGGGATGTCGGCGATCACGAAGCGCCCGCCGCCGGAGTCGACCATGCCCAGGTGCGGGAAGAGCGTCGTGAACGGATAGCTCGCGATCTTGGGCCGGGCCGCGGAGACGGTCGAGATCAGCGTCGACTTGCCCGCGTTCGGAAAGCCGAGCAGGCCGACGTCGGCCAGGACCTTGAGCTCGAGCCGAAGCCAGCGGTCCTGGCCCGGCTCGCCGGGCTCGATCGTGTTTGGCGCCTGGTTCGTCGGCGTCGCGAAGCAGGCGTTGCCGCGGCCGCCGCGCCCGCCCTCGGCCGCGAGCCAGGTCTGGCCGTGCTCGACCAGCTCGACCAGCACCTCGCGGGTCGCGTCGTCCTTCACGACCGTGCCGAGCGGCACGCGGATCGTGATGTCCTCGCCGCCGCGACCGTCCTTGCGCGCGCCCGAGCCGTGGGCGCCGCGGTCGGCCTTGTAGAACTTGCGGCCGTGGGTGTCGAGCAGCGTCGCGAGAGCGCTGTCGGCCTGGAGGTAGACCGACCCGCCGCGCCCCCCGTTTCCGCCGTCGGGTCCGCCGCGCGGAACGTACTTCTCACGCCGGAACGAGCAGCAGCCTCGGCCGCCGTCGCCGCTCTGGACGTAGATGCGGCACTCGTCGATGAAGTCCGGGGAGGACATGGTGATAGGGTAGCCGCAAGCGAAGCGCGCAGCGCCTCGCGGAGCGGGGTGGCGCGGCTATGCCGCGCCGGGACCCCTAAGAATCGACGACGGTGACGCGCTTCTGGTTGCGGTTGTCGGTGAACTTCACCACGCCGTCGCGCAGCGCGTACAGGGTGAAGTCCTTGCCCATTCCGACGCCCCGGCCCGGGTGGATGAGCGTCCCCACTTGGCGGACGATGATCCCGCCGGCGCGGATCGCCTCGCCGCCGTAGACCTTCGTGCCCCGGCGCTGCGAGTTGCTGTCGCGGCCGTTCTGGGTGCTGCCCTGACCCTTCTTGTGCGCCATCGCTTAGACCTCGATCGAGTCGATCTTCACGCGGGTGAAGTGCTGGCGGTGCCCCTTGGTGTTCCGATAGCGCTTGCGGCGCTTGAACTTGAAGATCCGGAGCTTCGGACCGGTCGTCTCGCCCTGGATGGTGGCGATGACCTTGGCGCCTGCCACGAGTGGACGGCCGACGGTGATGGTCTCGCCGCCGATCAGCAGGACCTCGGCCAGCTCGACGCGCTGGCCCGGCTCGCCTTCGATCAGATCGAGGTCGACCAGATCACCCGGCTGAACCCGGACCTGTTTTCCGCTTGCTTTGACGACGGCGTACATGGGGTGCCGCAGTTTACGTGAATAACGTCCCGGGTCAACGGGCCCGAGCGAACTTAGAGCCGGCCTTCGGCGCTCTTCAGCGCCTGCTGGGCCCCGGCCACGATCTCGCGCAGGACCTCGGCCGCCGGCCGGACCTTGTGGATCATGCCGATGCCCTGGCCGGCGAAGCCGGGCACGATGTCGCCGCGGCCCGCGGCCATTCCGGCGGCCAGAACCGGCCCCGAGACCATGCTCTGGAAGGGCATGGGCAGCGCTTCGAGCCCGGCGTCGGCGAAGGCCTGGGTCCACTTGCTGCGGATCAGGCGCGCGGGCTTTCCGGTGACGCAGCGCGAGACGATCGTGTTCTCCTCGCTGCTGTCGACGATCGCCTGCTTCTGGAAATCGGTGATGCCGGCCTCCTCGGTGGCGAGGAAGGCGGAGCCGATCCACACGCCGGCCGCGCCGAGCATCAGCGCCGCCGCCAGGCCGCGGCCGTCCGTGATGCCGCCCGCGCCGAGCACCGGGATCGGCGCCACGGCGTCCACGACCTGCGGGATCAGCGCCATCGCGCCGATCGGCGAGTTGTGCCCGCCTGCGTCGTGGCCCTGCGCGACGATGATGTCGACGCCGCTCTCGGCGACCTTGCGCGCGTGGCGGACCGCGCCGACCACCGCCATCACCACGGTGCCGTTCGCGCGCAGGCGCGGAATCCACGGACCGGGATCGCCCAGGCCGGCGGCGTACACCGGAACGCGTTCCTCGATCACGACCTCCATCTGCGCCTCGAAGAACTCCTTCGAGAGCGGCTGAAGACGTGCGCCCGACGACGGGCGGGGCGACGCCGGCGCGCTCGGCGCCGTGAGACCCTCGCGCTCCATGAACTCGCGCGCGAAAGCCTGCAGCGCGGGCAGACGGTCGAGCGGCGACGGGCCCTTGGCACCCTCGGCCTTCGAGCGCCGCACCGACGCGGGCAGGAGCGTGTCGACACCGAACGGCTTGTGGGTGAGGCGCCGCGTCTCGGCGATCCAGGCGCGCAGCTCGTCGGGCTGACAGCCCGCGGCGCCGAGAATTCCGAGCCCGCCGGCGTTCGACACCGCCGCGGCCAGGCGCGGCGTGCTCGCGCCGCCCATGCCCGCGAGTACGATCGGCACCTCGATGCCGAGCAGATCGCACAGGGAAGTCTTCAGCGTCATCGCGTGCCTCCGCGGCCGTAGGCCGAAGGCCGATGGTGTCACGCGCCCGCGGGCGGGTGCAATTCGCCGAACCAGTCGAGGATCCGCGCGTTCTCCTCGCGCGGCCAGGCGTGCGACAGGTCGTCGATCTCGCGGTAGACGAGTGCGGCGCCCGCGCGCTCGAGCACCGTACGCGCGGCGCGCGCGAGCGCGACGGGGAACATCCAGTCGAGCGCGCCGTGCATCAGGTACACCGGCACGCCGCGCGCGCGCTCGAGGTTCCCGTTCGAGAAGTTCGCCGGGTGGAGCACGCCCGAGCCGGGCGCGAGCGCGGCGTACGGCGCGTCAGGGGCGAGGCCACCGAAAAGTGTGTAGGTCCCGCCGTCGGAGAGCCCCGTCAGCAGGATGCGCCGCGCGTCGATGTTCCAGCGCTCGCCGAGCCACGCGATCAGGCTCGCCAGCCGCGGCGCGTCGACGTCGGCGCCGAGAAAGCTCCAGGTGCTGCCGTGCGAGCTCGGCGCCAGCAGCAGGTAGCCGCGGCTGCGCGCCTCGCGCAGCCAGGTCCACAGGAAGTCGCGGCCGTTCCCGCCGCCGCCGTGCAGCGCGACGATCAGCGGCCAGTCGCGCTCGGGGGTGTAGCGCTCCGGCACGTAGAAGCCGAAGCCGCGGCCGGCGTCGTTCGCCGCGCCGCTCTCGAACACGCCCACGCGGACACCGTCCGGTGTCGGAGGATCGAGCTCGGCCAGGCGCTCGTGCCACTCGGGCAGCGCGAAGTAGCGCCCGACCGCGTCGCTCTCGCGCCGCATCGGGTACAGCTCGGCCTGCGCGCGGGCGAGCCCCGACATGCTCGCAAGCAGGCGCGGGATCGCCTGTTCGGGCGGCGGCGGATCGGCGAACAGGTGCGCCGCACGCGCGGCGAGTGCGGCCGCGCCGTCGTAGGGCGCGATCGCGGGCTCGGCCTCGAGGCGCGCGAGCGGCGCCGCCACCTCGAGGCGCAGCTCGGGAATGCGCGGCGGGTGCACGAAGCGGAACGCGCGCTCGAGCGCGCGGAGCACGTCGACGATGCGCTCGGCGATCACAGGAGCTTCACCACCCGCTCGGCGATCGCACCCGCGGCGGTCAGCCCGGGCGACTCGATCCCGATCAGGTTCACGAGCCCCGGCAGGCCGCGCGC
>CAZMKX010000083.1:6236-9855 GCA_964566375.1 uncultured Myxococcales bacterium | reverse complement strand
TGATGCAGGCCGACGGCTCCGGCAAGCGGCGCATCACGAACAACGGCTCGATCAATCTGTTTCCCGCCTGGTCACCCGACGGCAAGACACTGGTCTACACGTCGTTCAAGAGCGGTCAGTCGGAGCTCTTTCTGCTCTACCGCGGAAACAAGCCCGGCATCCGGCTGATCAACACCGCGGACGAGAAGTACCGCGGCGTGTGGGTCCCGCAGAACGGCACGATCGCAGCGGTCGTCTCGCGCGCGGGGAACACCGACATCTACGCGGTCTCGGCGAACGGCTCGAATCCGAAGCGCCTCACCGACTCGCGCGCGATCGAGGCCTCGCCGACGTTCTCGCCCGACGGGCGGAAGATGGCGTTCGTCTCCGACCGCAGCGGCTCGCCGCAGATCTGGATCAAGGACCTCGACTCGGGCGAGGAGCGGCGCCTGACGTTCAGCGGCGTGTACAACTCGAGCCCCGCCTGGTCTCCGACGGGCGAGTGGATCGCCTACGCCGCACAGGCCGGGAACAACTTCGACATCTACCTGATCAACCCCGAGGGCACGTTCACCACGCCGCTGGTGACCCACGCGCGCAGCGACGAGGATCCGGCCTGGTCGCCCGACGGACGGAAGATCGCCTTCAGCTCGAATCGCCGCGGTCGCAAGGAAATCTACCGGGTCGACGTCGACGGCCAGAACACCGTGCTCTTGACCGACGGCTTCGGGAACTCCACTAACCCCACCTGGTCGACCTGGCTCGACTAGGCGATTGCCGCTGCCGGTAGGCCAAAAGCGATTGCACTTTCGGGTGTTTCCGGCTAGAGAATGCACCGATTTTCGCGGGGTGATCCCGTGCTGGATTGTGCGTTGGATCACAGAAGAGGAGGATCGAGGGTGGTTAAGCGAGTACTTGGGCTGGCGTTGGTCGTGGTCGCGTTCGCGGCGTGCACGAAGAAGCCGGAGCCCGCACCGGCAAGCAGCACGGGATTTGGAAACGAGGCGCCGACCAGGGCACCGGCGCCCAGCACGGCCGACAGCAGCGCGTTCCGCACGATCTACTTCGACTTCGACAGCTCGAACCTGAGCGCCGATGCGCGCTCGGGCCTGCAGGCCAACGCGAGCTACATGAAGAGCAACCCGAACGTCTCCGTGACGATCGAGGGCAACTGCGACGAGCGGGGCAGCGCCGAATACAACCTGGCGCTCGGCAAGCGCCGCGCCGAGGCCGCGTTCAAGTACATGGCGGACCTCGGGGTCGCGACCTCGCGGATGAGCACGGTGAGCTACGGCAAGGAGCGCCCGGCCGTCGAGGGACACAACGAGCTGGCCTGGGCGAAGAATCGCCGCGACGACTTCAAAGCCCGCTGATTTGGGCCGAGCGGCCGCACGGGGAGCGCTCGCGCTGGGCGCGCTTCTCTTGCTCTGCGCTTGCGTCACCGTTCCGGAGTTCCAATCACTCCGGCGCGATGTCGACAAGCTGAAGCAGGGCAAGAGCAGCGCGCCTGCGGTGGATGACTGGGGCGGCACGCCCGGGTCCTCCGGAAGCCGTCTCGCCGAGCAGGGTGCGGAGATCGAGGCGCTTCGCGAAGAGGTGGCCCAGCTCCGCGGCCAGGTCGAGGATCTGCGCAAGCAGGTCGCGCAGGGCGCGACGGCCGCTCCCGTCGTTCCGACGGCCGGCGAGCCGGGGACACCCGGGGCCGGAGCCGAAGCGGCGACTGCCGGTGAGGTCGGGGCGGTCTCGCCACCGACGACCGGGGGCGGGGACGAGTCGGCGGCGCTGCCGGAAGGGGCGGCACCCGCCGAAGAGATCCGGGACTACGAGGATGCCTTCCGCCGCTACCGGGCCGGAGACTACGCCGGCGCCATTGACCGGTTCCAGGTGTTCCTACAGACTCACCCGTCCTCCGAGTACGCGGACAACGCGCTTTTCTGGATGGGCGAGTCGTACTTCAAGCTGAACGACTACGAGCAGGCAGCCGTGGCGTTCGACAAGGTCGTGAAGCGCTTCCCGAACGGAAACAAGGTTCCGGATGCGCTTTACCGGCAGGGTGTATCGCTGCTCGAGATCGGCAATCGAACCAAGCAGCAGAAAACCTACAAGCCGGCGGCTTGCCAGATCTTCCGGAGGATCGCAGACGAGTATCCGAACTCGGAGCGGGTTTCCGAGGCCAGACGGCAGCTGGAGAAGTGTCCATCGTGAAGAAAGCCGACCAGAAGAAGTTCCAGAAGATGCTGACCGAGCAGCGCGACAAGCTGGTCGCGAACGCGCGCCGCGCGCTCAGCGGGGACATCCACCTCGATCCCGACGATTTCTCCGACGAGATCGACTCGGCGTCGTCCGAGAGCGGGCTTGCCTTCGTCGGTCGGCTGCGCGAGCGCGAGCGAGCGCTCTTGCAGAAGATCGAGGCGTCGCTCGCGAAGATCGAAGCGGGCACCTTCGGCACTTGCGTGCAGTGCGGCGAGGACATCGGCCTGAAGCGCCTCGAGGCGCGACCGGTCGCGAGTCTCTGCATCGACTGCAAGAGCCAGCAGGAGAAGCTCGAGCACTGAGCCCGGGCTTTGCTTCGTGGCGTTGATCCTCGCGCTCGAATCCTCGTGTGACGACCTCGCGGCCGCGGTCGTACGCGATGGCCAGCAGGTGCTCGCGTCCGTCGTCCAGAGCCAGGACTCCGTGCACGCGCCGTATGGCGGGGTGGTTCCGGAGCTCGCGAGCCGCGACCACGTCCGGCACCTGCACGCGACGGTTTCCGCCGCGCTCGCGCGCGCGGGAATAACGCTCGACGAGATCGATGCGATCGCAGTCACCTCGGGCCCGGGCCTGATCGGGTCGCTCCTGGTCGGCCTTTCGTTCGCCAAGGCGCTCGCTTATCGGACGGGCAAGCCGCTCGTTCCGGTGCACCACATCGAGGGCCACCTGGCGTCGGCCAGGCTCGGCGAGAAGCCGCTCGGGCTGCCCTTCCTGGGCTTCGTCGTCTCCGGCGGGCACACGGCCCTGTACGACGTGCAGACGCTTTCCACCGCGCGCCTGCTCGGGCAGACGCGCGACGACTCGGCGGGCGAGGCGTTCGACAAGGTCGCGAAGCGCCTGGGACTCGGGTACCCGGGCGGCCGCGAGGTCGACGTGCACGCGCGCCGCGGCCGCGCCGGCGCCTTCGACTTCCCGCGACCGATGCTGCGCGAGCCGGGTCTCGAGATGAGCTTCTCGGGCCTGAAGACGGCCGTCGCGCTGCTGGCCGCCCGGCTCGAGGCGCGCGCGGGCGGCGCGCTCCCGATCTCGGACGTCTGCGATCTTTGCGCGGCGTTCCAGGAGGCCGCCGTGGACGTGCTGGTCACGAAGGCGCGCCGCGCGCTCGCGGAGAGCGGCCTGCGCCGGCTCGCGCTGGTCGGCGGGCTGGCCGCGAACTCGCGCTTGCGCGAGCGCATGGCGGAGCTCGCGACGGAGCTCGGCATCGAGACCCACTTCCCGCCGATCGCGCTGTGTACGGACAACGCCGCGATGATCGGCGCGGTTGCGGACGGGATGCTGCGCGAGGGCCGCACGGCGGCGCTCGACCTGGAGGCGTTCTCGCGCGTGCCGGTGGGCCGTCCGGTCGCGCCATAGCCTCCGAGCGCCGCCGGCTCGCCGACCGCGGCCT
>CAZMKX010000083.1:0-6136 GCA_964566375.1 uncultured Myxococcales bacterium | reverse complement strand
CTCTCGCCCGAGGAGTTCTCGCCGCGCCCGAAGGTGCGCTCGAGCTTCCTGGTCTTCGAGCCGCGCGTCGACGGGCCCGAGGTCCGCGACCCGGAGCTCCTGCGCCGCGTCGTGCGCGCCGCCTTCGGGCAGCGCCGCAAGCAGCTGCGCCGGGCGCTCCGGGCGGCGTTTCCCGATGCAGAGGCCGCGCTCGCGGCGGCTGGCATCGATGCGCAACGCCGCGGCGAGACGCTCGACGAGGTGGAGTTTGCGCGCCTCGCCGCCGCGCTCTCGCCGGAGTTGCCGTTGACAGAAGCGCCGAACCGCCCTTAGGCTCTGCCGCGGAAAGAGTCCGCATCGATAGAGCCCGGAAGCTGGGATCCCGCACGTGGGGACCGAGACCGAAGGCGCGATGTTCGATGGGGGCGGCCCGGTGCGAAACCCGCCGTCCGCAGTCTGCACGCGAGAGCGCCTTTGACCTCGGAAGAGTGTTCAGGGCGCTCGATTCGTTTGCGGGCTCGGGAGGTGGAAGATGAACGAGGCACGTGTCACCGCTCCGGCGCTCGCCCGCTTCAAGGCACGCGGCGAGAAGATCTCGATGCTGACCGCGTACGACTTCTCGTTCGCGCGCATCTTCGACGCCGCGGGCGTCGACGTGCTGCTCGTCGGCGACAGCCTGGGCAACGTGGTGCAGGGCCACGACACCACGCTGCCCGTGACCCTCGACGAGATGGTCTACCACACGCGAATGGTGAGTCGCGCCGCGCGCCGCGCGCTGGTCGTCGGCGACATGCCCTTCGGCACCTACCACGCGAGCGCGGCCGAGGCCGTCACGACCGCCGTCCGGTTGATGAAGGAAGGCGGCGCGCACGCGGTGAAGCTCGAGGGCGGCGAGCGCGTCGCCGACCGGATCGAGGCGATCGCGCGCATGGACATCCCGGTGATGGGGCATGTCGGCCTCACGCCGCAGTCGGTGCACCACTTCGGCGGCTTCCGCGTGCAGGGCCGCGGCGACGAAGGACACGAACGGGTGTTGCGCGACGCGCGCGCGGTCGAGGCCGCGGGGGCGTTCGCGGTGGTCCTCGAGTGCGTGCCCAAGGGGCTCGCGACCGAGATCACGGCCGCGCTCTCGATTCCCACGATCGGCATCGGCGCGGGTGTAGGCTGCGACGGCCAGGTGCTCGTGCTGCACGATCTGCTCGGCCTGGGCGAGAATCCGCCGCCGCGTTTCGTGCGCCAGTACGTTTCGCTTGGCGAGATCACGCGCAAGGCGGTCGAGATGTGGGCCGACGACGTCCGCAACCAGAAGTTTCCCGGCGATGCTGAATCCTACTGAGCCGCGGATCATCCAGAGCGTCGCCGAGCTCCAGCGCTGGAGCGACGCGCAGCGCGCCGCGGGACGGCGCGTCGCGCTCGTGCCGACGATGGGTGCTTTGCACGAGGGGCACCTGTCGCTCGTTCAGGCCGGCTACCGCCACGCCGATCGCGTGATCGTCTCGATCTTCGTGAATCCGACGCAGTTCGGGCCGAACGAGGACTTCGCGCGCTATCCCCGCGACCTGGCGCGCGACCTCGAGGCCCTGCGCAAGGTCGGCACGGACGTCGTCTTCACGCCCTCCGTCGAAGAGATGTACCCGAGCGGCGACGCGACCTGGGTCAGCGTCGAGCGGCTCACCGCGGGTCTCTGTGGCCGAAGCCGGGCGGGGCACTTCCGCGGCGTGACCACGATCGTGATGCGGCTGCTCAACGCCGCGCGCCCGCACCTCGCGATCTTCGGCGAGAAGGACTACCAGCAGCTCGCGGTGATCCGGCGCATGGCCCGCGACCTGTGCACCGGCGTCGAGATCGTCGGCGGGCCGATCGTGCGCGAGCCGGACGGACTCGCGATGAGCTCGCGCAACGTCTTCCTTTCGCCGCGCGCGCGACAGCAGGCGACGGCGCTCAACGCCGCGCTCGACGAGGCGCGCGCGCTCGTGCGCGCGGGCGTGCGTGATCCCGGGGCGGTGACGGGCACGGTTCGCTTGCGCATCGAGAAGGAGCCCCTGGCCGAGATCGACTACGTCGAGCTCGTCGACGCCGAGAACCTGGAGCCGGTGCGCGAGCTCCGCGGCCGCGCGCTGCTCGCGCTCGCCGTGCGCTTCGAGGGCACGCGCCTGATCGACAACACGCTTCTGGAGGCCGACTGAGATGCTGCGAACCCTCATGAAGTCGAAGATCCACCGCGCGACGGTCACCGAGGCCAACCTCGAGTACGAGGGCTCGATCACGATCGACGCGGAGCTGGCCCACGCCGCCGACCTGCTGCCCAACGAGCGCGTCGAGATCTACGACGTGACGAACGGCTCCCGCCTGGCGACCTACGTGATCCACGGCGAGCCCGGCAGCGGCGTGATCGGGATCAACGGCGCCGCGGCGCACCTCGTGAAGCCCGGCGATCTCGTGATCATCGCGAGCTACGCGCAGATGACCACCGAAGAGGCGCGCGTCTACCAGCCGCGAATCTGCTTCGTCGACGGGCAGAACACGCTCCGCTAGGCTGCGGCCTTGGCCGAGCCCGCCCGGAAATCCATCTGCAAGAACCGGAAGGCGCACTTCCAGTACTCGATCGACGAGACGATCGAGGCCGGAATGGTGCTGACCGGCTCCGAGGTGAAGTCGCTGCGCGCAGGCGCGGCGAATCTCTCCGACGCGTACGCGCAGGTGCGCGGCAGCGAGGTCTTCCTGATGAAGGCCCACATCGCGCCCTACACGAACGCGGGTCGCGAGAACCACCTGCCTGAGCGCCCGCGCAAGCTGCTGATGAAGCGGCGCGAGATCGACCGGCTGGGCGGGCGGCTGCGCGAGAAGGGCCTCACGCTCGTGCCGATCGAGCTCTACTTCAAGGACGGCCGCGCGAAGGTCGAGCTCGGCCTCGGGCGCGGCAAGAAGCTCCACGACAAGCGCGTCTCGATCGCCACGCGGGAATCGGAGCGCAAGCTCCGCCAGGTGGTCCGGCGGCGCGCGAAGCGCGAATGAGACGGAGCGCGGCGCTGGCGCTCGTCGTCGTCGCGCTCGCGGGCTGCAGCGCGGCGACGCCCGACTACCGCCACAACCGCTTCGACTACGCGAGCTTCCTCGCGCGCGTCGGGAACCTGCCCGAGCCGAACTACCTGCCCTGGGCGATGCACGTCGAGACGCTTCCCGACGGCGCGCCCGCGCTCGTCGCCTGCCGCTGGCCGGACGCCGCGTTTCCGCTGCACTACTTCGTCCGCCCGCCGGTGATCCCGGAGTCGCTCGAGGGCGACGGCCGGCCACGCACGCCGGCCGACTACGTGAGCGCGGTGGACGAGGCCTTCGCGGCCTGGCAGCAGGTGATCGGCCGGCCGGTGCGGTTCGCGCGCGTGGATCGGCCCGAGGACGCGGCGGTCGAGATCCGGCTCGAGGCGAAAGTGCAGGAAGTGGAGCAGGGCGCCGTGCTCGGCGTCGTGCAGGGCGAGGGCGGGCGCTGCCGCGTCGAATCCACGGGTCCGACACGCGATCGTGTCGCGATCGCGTTCGCGCCGCGCGAGGCCACACTCTACATCGCCGACTCGGTCGGACTGCTCACGCCGCGGCAGGTGCGCGCCGTCGCGCTGCACGAGATCGGTCACCTGCTCGGCGTCTCGGGTCAGCACAGCCCTCTGGCGGGCGACGTGATGTATCCGGTGGCCGGCGATCGGCGCATCGAGATGCTCTCCGAGCACGACCGCGGCACGCTGCGCGCGCTGTACGCGGTGCCACCGGGAAGCATCTACGCGCGGCTCGACGAGCGGCACGCCGAGCCGATCTCCGAGGTTCGCCGCGCGCCGCCGGTGCTCGCGACCGAGACGCTCGACGAGCGCAACGGCTTCCGCGTGCGCTTCCCGAAAAGCTGGCAGGTGATCCGCACACCCGCGGGCTGGATCGCGGTCGACGGCGTCTCGTGGGACTACGACGCCTCGATCCAGGTCGTCGCCGCGCGCGGGACGCCGGGCGCGCACCTGTCGCTCCTGGCGGGGCAGGGCCTCTCGCGCGGGGACGACGTTCGCTCGGAGGTCTTCGAGCTCGACGGCGAGCCGATCGCGCGGCTGGTCACGCGCGGCGCCGAGCGCGCCGAGGAGATCGACGTGATCGGCTGGCGTGAGGGCTGGGTGCTGATCGTGATGGCCGATGCGCGCGCGCGCGACTTCGACCTGTATCAGCCGTGGTTCCAGCGCGTGCTGCTCTCGATCGAGCCGATCGCCGCCTCAGGGGTCCCGGAATGAGTGGCGCAGCTTCCACGTACCCGCGACCGCGGCCGCGATCACGAGCGCGGCGATCCCGACGTTCGTGAACGTCGGATCGCCCGCCGCCTGACCCGCGAACGTGTAGACCCCCGCGCGCGGCAACAGACCGATGCTGATCGCGGCGCAGAACGGCGCGAGCCGCATGCGCGATACGCCCGCGCTCGCGTACACCGGTGTCAGCGGCGAGATCGGCACCGCCGTGTACAGGGCGAGCCAGGGAACGCCCCGGCGCGCGAGCAGGTCGTCGAAGATGCGAAGCGCACCGCCGATGCGCGACTGCACCGCGTCCCGCCCGAACGAGCGCGCGATGCCGAAGATCAGCGCGCCGCCGATCAGCCCGCCCACCGCGCCGTACACCGCGCCGAGCCACGGGCCGAACAGCATCCCGCAGGCCAGCAGCACCAGCCAGTTCGGAAGGAACAGGAACGGACGCAGCGCCATGATCGCGATGAACGCGAGCGGTCCGTACAGCCCGAGGGCGCCGACGTAGTCGCGAAGCGCCTCGGGCTTCCACTCGAGTCCCGAGCGCACGTTCAGCCAGTACGCGCCGAAGGCACCGATCGCCAGGACGAGCACGGCGAGCGAGCGTTCGATCGTCCGGCGCTTCATCGCCGCCGCTCCCCCGATACCCGCACGAGCATTCCCTTCAGGTACTCGCCCTGCGGGTGGCGCAGCGAAACCGGGTGGTCCGGCGGCGCCCCGAGCGTGGCGAGGAGCTGAACCTCGCGGCCGGCATCCTGCGCGGCCGAGAACACCACCTTGCGGAACAGCTCCGGCTCGACGTGATGAGAGCAGCTGAACGTGAGCACGTGCGCGCCCTCGGCCACGCGCGCGAACACGCGCAGGTTCAGATCCTTGTAGGCGCGGCACGCGGCGTTGACGTCGCGCTTGCGCTTCGCGAAGGGCGGCGGATCGACCGACACCAATTCGAACGCGCGCGCGTCGGCGCGCAGGAACTCGTTCACGTCGCCTCGGACGACCTCGCAGCCCGGCGCATTCTGCTCGAGCAGCCGCAAAGCCTGCTCGGACGACTCGACCGCGACCACCTCGCGTGCGCCTCCGGCCTGCGCCGCCGTCGCGAAGCCGCCGGTGTGCGCGAACAGGTCGAGCGCGCGCGACCCCTTCGCGAGACGGGCGAACAGGTCGCGCGCGTCGCGCTGGTCCAGGTAGAAGCCGGTCTTCTGGCCGTGGCGCAGGTCGACGAGATAGCGCCGGCCGCGCTCCGCGATCGCGATCGGCTCCAGCGGCACGTCCCCCGAAAGGGTCGCCCCGGCCGCGCCCTCGCTGCGCAGCCACGACCCTCGTGCGCCCGTGAGCCCGGTCAGGATCTCCGCGATCCGCGGCGCGCGCCGGAGCATGGCGGGGGTGCCGACCCGAACGCTGAGCCAGTCCGCATAGCGGTCCACCGTCAGGCCCGGCAGGCCGTCCGCCTCGGCGTGCACCAGCCGCAGCGCGTCGGTGCCCTCGAGCAGCGGATGCCCTCGCCGCCAAGCGATCGCCCGGCCCAGCGCTCCCTCGAGCCACGTCCCCTCGTCCGGCTCGTCCTTCCCGAAGGCGAAGAGCCGCACCCGGATCTGCGCATCCGGGTCCCAGTCGCCGGTGCCGAGCAGGTTGCCCGCGGGGTCGCGGACCTGGACCACGTCGCCGGGCTCGGGGCTGCCGTCGACCCGCTCGACGCTGCCCGAGAGAAGCCAGGGATGCCCCAGCGCCAACGCCCGCTCGCGGCCGTGACGCAGGACGACTGTGGCAGCCTTCATCGAGATCTCCGGGACGCCCGTCTGCTTGACGGGCATGGGGGGGCCCTTAGTATGCCCCACGTTTCTTGGGGGCGATCGGTTTCGACGGATGGTCGAGGTCGTCCGCTGCGTGCCGAG
>CAZMKX010000082.1:4323-9882 GCA_964566375.1 uncultured Myxococcales bacterium | reverse complement strand
CCCCCAAACCCCCCCCCCCCCCCCCCCACGCTCCCGGGGGGGGCCTCGCGCTTCCCCGCCCGCTTTTTCGCGGCCCGCCCCCGCCCCCGCGCGCCCACGACCTGCTGGCGCGGCGTCGATCCGCGCGAGATCGCCGCCGCCGGTGTCGCGGGATCGAGCCCGCCGCCGATCAGCCGCGCGACGATGTCCTCGATCCAGGCGGTGCCCATCAGCACGACCAGCGTCTCCGCGCTCCGCGCGAGGCCCTCCCAGTCGATGCGGTGATCGTGCGCTTCCTTCCCGCGGTGTCCGGTGACGATCGCGACCGACGACGAAAGACGCCGATCGGTGACGGGGATTCCGGCATAGGCGGGGACTGCGATCGCGGAGGTGATTCCAGGCACGACCTCGAACTCGATCCCCGCCGCGCGCAGGCGCGACGCCTCCTCGCCGCCGCGGCCGAAGACGAACGGATCGCCGCCCTTCAGCCGCACCACGCGCTTGCCCGCACGCGCCTTCTCGATCATCAGGTCGGCGATCTTGTCCTGCGCCACGCCTTTCGTGCCGTCCCCGCGCTTGCCCACGTCGATCCGCTCGCAGCTCGCGGGCGCGAGCGCGAGGATCAGCGGATCGAGCAGCGCGTCGTACAGCAGCACCTCGGCGCGCTCGATCTCGCGCAGCGCGCGAACCGTGAGCAGGTCGGGATCGCCCGGCCCCGCGCCGACCAGATGGACGCGCCCATTCAAGGGCGCCCCTCGATCAAGCGCCGCGCACCGCGCGCGAGGAGCTCGCGGCCGAGCGTGGCGCCGAGCATCTCGGGCGCCGAGAGCTCGCCCTCGGCGGAGCCCTCGACGCGCTCGCGACCATCGGGCGACATCACCAGCGCACGCAGGCGCAGGCGCACGCCGTGGATCGACGCGTGCGCCGCGATCGGAGTGTTGCAGTCGCCGCCGAGCTCGAACAGGAAGGCGCGCTCGGCGCGGATCTGCGACGCGACGTCGCGATCCTCGAGCTGGCTCACGAGCTGGTGCACTTCGTCGTCGTCGATGCGCACCTCGATCGCGAGCGCCCCCTGCCCGCCCGCGGGCACGTAGCGCTCGGGGTCGAGCGGATCGAGGATGCGGTCCTCGAGACCGAGCCGGACGAGCCCCGCCGCGGCGAGGATCACGCCTGCGAGATCGAGCGACTCGATCTTCGCCAGGCGCGAGGGCACGTTTCCGCGGATCGGCACGGGCTCGAGCTCGGGCCGGAGCGCGCGCAGCAGCGCGATGCGCCGCGACGACCCGGTGCCGACTCGCGCGCCCGGCGCGAGCGCGGCGAAGCGCCGGCCCGGCGCGCCGACGAATGCATCGCGCGGGTCCTCGCGCTGCGGATAGGCGCCGATCGTGAGCCCGTCGGCGAGCTGCATCGGCAGGTCCTTGGCGGAGTGCACGGCCAGATCCACGGAGCTCTCGAGCAGCGCCGACTCGATCTCCTGCACCCAGACCTTCTTGCCGCCCGCCGCCGAGACGGGGCCTTCGAGGCGATCCCCGGTGGTCGTGATCTTCACGATCTCGACTTCGTGGCCGTTCGCGCGCAGGAGCTTCGCGACCGATTCGGCCTGCGCGAGCGCGAGCTGGCTCGCGCGGGTGCCGAGCTTCAGCTGCGTCACGGATCCTCCTCTTCGAGGCCAAAGAGCTCTCGAAGCGCCTCGGCATGGTACGGTGCGGCGCCGCTCGATGCCTCGCGGCGAATCTGCTCGAGCGGACGGTGCAGGATCTTCGCGACGATCGCCTGCGCCAGCCGCTCGAGCTCGGGCTCGACGCCGCCGGACGCCGCGCCCAGGCGCGACACCGTCTGGCGTACCTCGCCGAGCGCGAGCGCCTCGAGCCGCGCGTGGAGCTCGCGGATCGTCGGCGTGTGCGGAAGGACCGCGAGCCAGGTCAGGAAACGCTCGGCCTCCGCGCGCGCGATCGCACCCGCGGCGTCGGCGGCGGCCGCTCGGCTGGCGCGGCCGCGCTCCGCGGTCGCCTCGAGATCGTCCAGATCGTAGACGTAGACGTTCTCGAGCGACTGCACGGCCGCGTCGACGTTCCGCGGAATCCCCAGGTCGATCAGCAAGAGCGGATGGCCGCGCCGGTGCGCCAGCGCGCGCTCGAGGTCGGGTCTGGTGACGAGCGGCCGATCGACCTGCACCGACGTGATCGCGACGTCCGCGCGGGCCAGCTCCTCGCCGAGCGCCTCGAGCGGATGCGCATTGCCGCCGTGACGGCCGGCCAGCTCGACCGCGGTGGCGAGCGTCCGGTTGACCACGCTGAGCCGGGTCGCACCCGCTTCGCGCAAGCCGCGCAGCGCGGACTCCGCCATCTCGCCCGCGCCGATCAGCAGCACCTGCTTTCCCTCGAAGCTCTCGAAGATCTCGCGCGCGAGCTGCACGCCGACGCGCGCGACCGACACCGAGGCCGCGCCCAGACCCGTCTCGCTGTGGACGCGTTTGGCGGTGCGGAACGCGTGCTGGAAGAGGCGGTGCAGGACGGGCCCGGCGCTGCGCGCCTCGACGGCGGCGCGGTAGGCGTCCTTCATCTGGCCGAGGATCTGCGCCTCGCCGAGCACCATCGAGTCGAGCCCGCCGGCCACGCGGAACAGGTGTCTCACGACGGCGACGTCGCGGAGCTCGTAGACCTGGCTCGCGGAGGCCGAGCCGTCGCCGAGCTCCTCGCGCAGGAAGTGGTGGATGCGCTCGAGCGCCGCGTCGCCGGTGCGCGCGACGCCGAGGATCTCCGTGCGGTTGCAGGTCGAGATCACCGCGCCCTCGTCGAGCCCCGCGCTGCGCACGAGCTTCGCGTCGCGCTCGCCGAGCTGCGCCGGCGCGACCGCATAGCGCTCGCGCACGGAGACGGGCGCGGTGCGGTAGCTCATTCCGACGAGGAAGAGGTTCACGCGACCGATCCGATCAGGCGGATGCCGATGTACGAGAAGGCGAGGAATACGAAGCTCCACACAACCCCGCGCGCGGGCCAGGCGCCCTGCTGCTGCCGCACGACGCGCGCACCCACGGGAAGCAGGTACACGGCCCACGCCGCGAGCAGGAAGACGGTGTGTCGCGTCCACGGCTCGAGCCCTTCCTTCACGCCCCACGCGAACCCGGTCGCGACGCCGAGCGTGAGCAGCGCGAAGCCGAGCATGAGCGTGAGGTGCTCGCCGCGGTCGAGAGACTCGAGCGCGGGCAGCGAGCGCGCGAATCCGCGGCGCTGCTTGAGCGCGCGCTCCTTCGCGAGATAGCCGAGCCCGGCCAGGCTCGAGAGCGCGAGCAGGGCGAAGCCCGAGGTGCCGAGCAGGACGTGCGCGTGCGACCACACGACCGGCTCGCTGGACGCGGCGCTGGCCGGCGCGCTGAGCTGCAGGCCGATCTCGGCGGGAAGCGTGAAGCCCGCCGCGAGAAGGCCGACCCAGGGTCCCGCGTCCCGGAGCCGCAGCCTGCCGAGCGCCGCGAGCCACGAGAGCGCGATCAGCCAGCCGATCAGCGAGAGCGCGGCGGGAAAGCTCGAGAGGGGAACCGGCGGCGTCTGCAGGTGCAGGCCGTAGAAGCCGACGGTATGGACCGCGGCGGCGAGGCCGATCACGAACGGAACGCTGCGCTGGCCGATGCCCGCGCTGCGCCGCGTCCAGCCCAGGAACGCGGCGAAGAGATAGAGCGCGGTGGCGAGCCCGTGCGCGAGCAGCGTCATCGCGCGAACCTCGCGAGCGTCGCGCGCACGCGCTCGGCGTCGTTCACCATCTCGAAGACGCGGTAGGTCGGCTCACCGCGAAGAACGAAGTGGACGGCGTCGAGCGTGGTCGCGTTCGCGAGGTGCGCGCGCACCTCCTCGAGCATCACCTCGGCGCAGCGCTGCACGGGGAAGCCGCCGACCCCCGTGCCGAGCGCCGGGAACGCAATCGACTTCAGGCCGTGCGCGCGGGCGAGCTCGAGGCTCGCGCGGGTCGCAGCGCGCACGGAGGCTTCGCTCGCGCCGGAGCCGAGCTCCATCGCGGCCGCGTGGATCACGAACCGGGCGGGGAGCTGTCCCGCTCCGGTCCGCGCGGCGCCGCCGAGCGGAATCGGACCGTGGGCGTCGCACTCGGCTTGAATCGTCGGGCCTCCACGCTCCCGGATCGCACCCGCCACGCCCGAGCCCAGGAGGAGCTCGGTGTTGGCGGCATTGACGATGGCGTCGACGGCGAGCGCCGTGATGTCGCCCTCCGAAAGCAGGATCCGGCTCATCGCCGGAGGATCTTCGCGCCCATGGACAGGCGCGGCAAGCACCGCCGGGCGCCCTTCGGTAGGCTCCCCGGAATGGGCTCGCATGTCCGTGCCGTGCTGCTCGCCGCCGTCATCTGCAGTCTTCTCGGCTGCCCGGCGCCCCCGCCTTCGTTCCGCGTGGTCGACCTCGCCGAGGCCGAGCGCCTGGTGGGGCTCCACGAGCTGATCCTCGTCGAGGCGCCGGCGGTGTTCCTGCGCACGCCGGACGGACCTTCTCCTGCGGTTCCCGCCAGCGCCGGGGTGCTGGTCTACGGCATGGACGAGCGCGCGACGCGCGCGCGCGCCGCCGTCTTCGCGCGCGCCGGAAACCACCCCGTGCTCGTCTTCGTCCCACGTGATGCCGAAGAGCGCGGCAGGTTCTATGCTCTCGCAAGCCCCGCTGAGGAGGATCGTCGTGGCAAAGATTCTTGACGTGACCGACGCCACGTTCGAAACGGACGTGCTGAAGTCGGACGTGCCGGTGTTGGTCGATTTCTGGGCCGAGTGGTGCGCACCGTGCCGGCAGCTTGCCCCGACGATCAAGGAGCTCGCGGAGGAATACGGGGCGACGCTCCGCGTCGTGAAGGTCGACGTCGACGCCAATCCCAAGACGGCAGCCCAGATGCAGGTGCGGGCCATGCCGACCCTGCTCGTTCTGAAGGGCGGCAAGGTGGTCGGCCAGCTCGTCGGCCGTCAGCCCAAGGACAAGATCAAGTCGATCATCTCGCCGGCGCTGTAGCCCCGCCCTGGCGGGCGAGCGCGGCCGGTTTGGTGTAGAAGCGCACCGGCCAGTGGCGCTGTAGGGCCTTGCGGTAGAGCAGCGGATCCGGATTCACGATCACCGGATGGCCGACCAGGTCGAGCAACGGCAGATCGGTGATCGAGTCGGTGTAGAACCAGCTTCGCGCCAGATCGATCGTCTCGCGCTCGATCAGCTGCTGGATCCAGTAGATCTTGCCTTCGCCGAAGCAGATCGGACGGATCACGCGACCCGTGAAGCTGCCCTCGTGGGCCTCGAGCAGCGTGCACAGCAGATGCTTGACGCCGAGGTGCTCGGCGAGCGGCTCGAGCACGAACTTGGTCGAGCCCGAGACCAGCGCGACCAGATGTCCCTGCGACAGGTGCCAGCGGACGCGCGCCTCGGCTTCGGGGTAGATCGCGGGCAGGAGCGCCGTCTGGAACAGGTCGACGGCCTCGCGGGCGATCGTCGCCTCGCTGCGGCCCTGGAACATGCCGCTGTTCTTCTCGGTCCAGCGCTCGATGTCGAGCAGGTTCAGCTTGTAGCGCAGGTACGAGCCCAGACCGAAGAGCACGGTCTTCCA
>CAZMKX010000082.1:0-4223 GCA_964566375.1 uncultured Myxococcales bacterium | reverse complement strand
CCCAGGTACAGACAGAGCACGATCGCCGTGCCGACGAAGCCCCATTCCTCGCCGAGCACCGAGAACACGAAGTCGGTCTGCTGCTCGGGCAGGAAGTCGAGCTGGCTCTGCGAGCCCAGTCCGAATCCCTTTCCCATGAGCCCGCCCGAGCCGATCGCGATCTGACTCTGGATGGCGTGATATGCAGCGCCGAGCGGATCGCGCTCGGGATCCAGGAACGTGAACACGCGCTCCTTCTGGTAGTCGTGCAGGAAGAAGATCCAGGCGATCGTCGCGCCCGCGATGCCGGCCGCGCCCAGCAGCAGGATCGAGAAGACGCGCACGCGCGTGACGAGCAGGAAGCTCGCCGACACCACGCAGACGATCAGCGCGGTGCCGAGATCCGGCTGCTTCAGGATCAGCGCGGCGGGAATGCCGATCAGGATGCCGGGCACGATCAGCTCGCGAAGGCCCACCGGCGCGTTCGCGCTGCGCCGCGCGAGGATGCGGGCGAAGAGCAGGATCATCGCGAGCTTCGCGAGCTCGGAGGGCTGCAGGTTCAGCGGGCCGAAATCGAGCCAGCGCTGCGAGCCGTTCACGATCCGGCCGGAGACGAGCACCGCAACGAGCAGCGCGATCACCCCCGCGTAGAAGATGAACGCCACCCGCTCGAGCGAGCGGTAGTCGGGAATCAGCGTCGCGAACATCAGCACGACGCCGATTCCGAGCCATACGAGCTGACGCAATGCGGTGTCGGGCAGGCCCGTGACCGTCTGCTCGGGCGAGGCCGACACCAGGTTCACGATTCCGATCCCGGCGACGAGCAGCGCCATCGTGAAGAGGGGCCACTCGAAGTTCTGGATCAGCCGTCGGTCAATTCCCGGCATAGCTCGCCATCTCCCGCTCGAGGAACGTGGCGACCACCTCGCGCGCGACGGGCGCGGCGGCGCTGCCGCCGTGACCGCCGTGCTCGACCAGGACCGCGACGACGATGCGCGGGTTTTCGGCCGGTGCGTAGGTGACGAACCAGGCGTGGTCGCGGTGGTGCCGCTCGAGGTCCTTCGAATCGACGCGCTCGCCGGCCGCCATGCCGACGACCTGCGCGGTACCCGTCTTGCCCGCGGCGGTCACCCCGCCCGGCAGATTGCGCATCACCGCTCCGGTGCCGTGCGGCTCGGAGACGACGCCTGTGAGGCCGCTGCGAACCAGCGCCAGCGTCTCGGCCGAGACGGCGACCTCGCCCGAGATCTCGGGCTCGTTCGTGCGCACGACCGTTCCGTCCGGCTCCTCGACGCGCTTCACCAGGTGCGGCTTGTAGCGCGTGCCGCCGTTCGCGATCGCGGAGTACGCGTGCGCGAGCTGCAGCGGCGTCCACAGGTTCGCACCCTGCCCGATCGACACCGACACCGTATCGCCTTCAACCCAGGGCGTACCGTCGCGCAGCTGGCGCCACTCCTTGGTCGGAACCAGGCCAGGCATCTCGCCGCCGAGCTCGATTCCCGTGCGCGACCCGAGCCCGAGGGCGCGCGCGTAGTAGGCGAGCCGGTTCACGCCGAGCTCGAGACCGAGCTTGTAGAAATAAACGTCGCACGACTGCACGAGCGCCTTGTGCAGATCCACCGCGCCATGGCCTTCCTTCTTCCAGCAGCGGTACGTGCGCCGGCCGAGCCGGAACGACCCGCCGCAGTGCACGGTCGTGTTCGCGTCGACGAGCTTCTCCTCGAGGCCGGCGATCGCGGTCACGACCTTGTAGGTCGAGCCGGGCGGATACTGACCCTGCAGCGCGCGATTCATCAGCGGCTTCAGCGGGTCGCTGGTCAGCGCGCGCCAGTCGGCCGGATCGACGCCCGCGGCAAACGTGTTCGGGTCGAACGAGGGGCGACTCGCGAGCGCGAGGATCTCGCCGCTGCGCGGGTCGAGTGCGACGACCGCGCCGGTCTTGTGCTCCTTGTCGAGCGCGGCCTCGGCCGCCTCCTGGAGCGCGTGATCGATCGTCAGCACGACGTTCCGGCCCGGCTGCGGATCGACGAGCGAGAGCAGCTCGAGCTCGCGGCCGTGCGCGTCGACCAGCAGATTGCGGCCGCCCGGCCGCCCGCGCAGATCGGCGTCGAGCAGCTTCTCGATGCCGCCGCGGCCGATGATGTCGCCGCGCCGGTAGCTCTGGAACTCCTTCTCGCGCAGCTGGTCGGCGCCGATCTCGCCCAGCCACCCGAGCAGGTGCGCGGCGCTGCCCTGGTAGCGGTAGCCACGCACGGGCGTGACCTGCGTCAGCACGCCGCCGAGCGCCCAGAGCCGCGCCTCGACGCGAGCCAGCGAGTCCCGGTCGAGGTCGTGCGCGACGCGCTGCGGCTGGAAGCGCGCCCGCCCCCGCGGCTTTCCGTAGTCGGCCGTGATCGTCTCGAGGTCGCGTCCCGTGAGGCCCGAGATGCGGCGCAGGGTGGTGGGGACGTCGTCCGTCTCGTTCGGAACGACCAGAACCTCGAATGCCGGACGCGAGTCGACCAGCGGCACGCCGTTCCGATCGAGGACCGCGCCGCGCGGCGCCTGGACGCGCTGGGTGCGCACGCTGTTCTTCTCGGCCGAGACCTTGTAGACGTCGCCCTGCACGACCTGCAGGTAGAAGAGCCGCGAGATCAGGAGCATCCAGACGGCGACGACGATCAGCGCGGCGAAGGTGAGCCGGCGCTCGACCGTTCCGTCGGAGGGTGCGCTCGTCGTGCCGAGGCGGTTCACGGTCGCGCTCGGGGCCCGCTCGGCGCGAGGACCGGCCACGCGCCCTGGCGGTCGGATTCGCTGAGGAGCCGGCGGAACACGGACAGCAGCGGCGCCGCGGCGAGCGCGGTCGCAACCGCGGTGCCCGGGGCGCGGAGCAGAAGCTCCATCCAATCCGACGGCCCGGACGGCGCGAAGAGCCGCTGCGCCACCCCGAGCAGGACCCAGTTCGCCATTACGTAGCAACCCACGTAGACGGCCCACGGGCCCGCGGCGCGCAGGTAGAGCGCCCGGTCGAGAAGCCGGGTGGCCGCGCAGGCGGTGCCACAGAGCAGCGCGAAGAGCCCCAGCGGCGAAGCGGAGAGCACGTCCATCACGAAGCCCGCGCCGAAGGCCAGGATCAGCCCCTGGATCCCGCCCCCGCGCAGCCCCATCGCGAGCGCGAAGATCAGCACCAGATCGGGCCGGATCGCGGCCGGCAGGATCAGCCGGGCGAGAACCTGTCCGAGCAGCAGTGCGAGCCCGATCCCCACGAGCTTCGCCAGGGCGATCAACGGAGCGCCTCCGGCGTGGGGGGCTCCGGTGCCGCGACCTGCGGTGCAGCCGGAGGCGGTACTGCCGGGGGCGGCGCTGCCGCGGACGGCGCGAGCTCCTGCACGGGCCCCGGCATCGGGGGCTCGGGCCAGAGCCCCTCGTCCACTGCCGAGAAGGCCTGCTCCTCGGGGATCTGGCGCTGCTCGAGGATCACGAAGACCTCGTCGAGCCGCGTGAAGTCGACGGCCGGGACGACCTTTGCGCCCAGGAAGAGCCCCGAGGTCTTGCGGTCGATTTTCTCGATCCGGCCCACCCGCAGGCCCTTCGGGTAGACGCCGCCCATCCCCGAGGTGAGCAGGAGATCGCCTTCCTCTATGCCCTCCTGGCGCAGGACGTAGTCGAAATCGCAGGTCGGGGACGCCGCGCCTCGCACGGTTCCGCGGGCGCGCGTGCGCTCGACGTAGGCGTCGAGACGGCTCTGCGGATCGATCATCAGCATCACCTTGGCCGCTCCGGGGGTCGTGCCGGAGATCAGGCCGACGACGCCGGAATCGGTGATCACCGCCATGCCGGGCCGGATTCCCGCGGCCGCCCCCTGGTCGATGATCAGCGACTGGAACCAGGGCGAGAGGTCCTGGTGGATCACGTTTGCCGGAACCATCGGGATGTCGCGCTGGGTGCGGAACCCCGTCAGCTTCTGGAACCGCTCGGACGACAGGATCGCCTCGCGGTACTGGTGGTTTTCATCCTCGAGACGGGCGATCCGGCCGCGCAGGGCCTCGTTCTCCTCCCGCACGCCCACCAGGGCCACGTAGTCGCTCCAGACGCCCCGGAGCTCCTGAACCGGAAGCGTGACCATGCGCTCGAGGGGCAGCGTCAGGTTCAGGACGAGCCGGGGCGCGAAGCCGAGCTCGGACGGCCCGTGCTGGGACGCGATGCCGATCGCGCACAGCGACGCGATCAGCAGGTAGGTGAGCGGATAGGCGTAGCGACGCAGC